>JADYYZ010000429.1 GCA_020853405.1 Acetobacteraceae bacterium | reverse complement strand
TCAATACGTCTCCACGTCATTCACGAGGGTGGCGGTGCACATCCGGCCGACGACGCTGTCGCGCGCGGCCTGCCAGTCGAATGTCGCCTGGACGCCCTGCGGCCCGGAAATCTCGATCCGTGGACGCGGCAGGTAGACGGCGTGCACGGTGAAGGAGAAGCTTTCGCCTGAAGGCAGGACGTAGGCGAATTCCATCTCGCAGGCCTCGCCGTTGATCGCCTGCGTCACCAGCGTCTGGTCGGCGAAGCGCACCTCGATCCGGCCCGTCAGCGCGGCAATGGATGGATCCGCGCCATCGATGCGGCCGTCCGAGCGGATGGTCTCGATCCGGTCGAGGTTGTTGGCGTAGGTGATCTCGGCCGAGACCACATTGCCGAGGGCGGTGCCGTTCCGGGTGATCGCCCCGTTGAAATGGCCGAAGCGCTTCAACTCCAGTGCGGCGGGCGTTCCGGCACTGGTCGTGGTGCCGACCGTCTCGCCCTGCGCCACCAGCCGCGCGGTCGCGGTGAGCAGGCCCGAGCGCTGCATCTGCCAGGTGATCTGGTCGAGCACGCAGCCCGAGTACATCGCATAGCGGGGCACCTCGGGCATGCCGGTCTCGATCGACATCGAGGGCAACGTCCAGGACCCCGACTGAAATTCGTGGCTGTACGGGGCCTCCGCGCCCGTGGTCGTGGGCGCGCCGAAGGCTGCCTTCAGCCAGAAGCCGAACGCCTCGGCGTCCAGCGGCACGACGACGTCGCCGTCGGCCGTCACGGCGTCCTTGATCGGCGCTAGCGGATCGCGGCCGTAGCCGAGAAGCTCCGAATTCAGCAGCGGCTGCTCCGCGCCGAGCGACGTGCTGGCGAAGGGCATGCGGGTGAAGCCGCTGACGGGCGGCGTTCCATAGGTCGTCTCGAACGCAAGCGCCATCAGCGCTCGCGCCCCTTGGGCTCGTGCCATGTTCGTCTCCTGTGGTCGGTTGGGTCAGGCCAGCGGGTCGGCCGTGGAATAGTGCAGCACGACCGGGATAACGGCGGCCTTCAGACTCGCCGCGCCCTCGACCGGCAGATCGACCGGGCGCGGGGCTTCGGCCTCGACCCAGTCGCAGAACCCGCCCAGCGTCCGGTCGGCGGCGAGCGCTGCGCCGATGCTGGCGGTCAGCGTGTCAAAGGCGGCGTCGCGATCGGCACCCTGAACGACCGCCTCGATCTCGGCTCGGTGCTGGTAGTGATAGCGCAGCGGCGACAGCGTGACTTCGGGCGCACCTGGTTCGCCATCGCGCAGGATCATCAGGCCCTCGACCGGCATGCGCTCGGGCAGCACGTCCCCGCGCAGAGCGGTGGCGGGCAGCGCCGAGAGCCGCGCGTGCAGCGCGACGAGGATGGTTTCGCGAGGTGTCATGGGTCGGCCGAGTTGGAAATCGCGTCGAGCACCGGACAATCGGGGACTTCGGCGCCCGAACACCTGGATGCAGTTGTAGCGAGGACGGATTCGATACGCCGAAGATCCGCGATCCTCGCGCGGACATCGGCAAGGTGCCGCTCCGTCCGTTCCTTGACCTCGGCGCAGGTCGGCGCGGCGCCGTCGCCGAGCCCCATCAGCCCGCGGATGTCCTCCATCGAGAACCCGAGTTCGCGGGCGCGCAGGATGAAGCGGAGGCGTGTGGCGTGTGCGGCGGAATAGACCCGGTAGCCGGCGTCCGTGCGGGGCGGGTCGGGCAGCAGGCCGGTCTTCTCGTAATAGCGGATCGTCTCGATGTTGCAGCCGGTCGCCCGGGCCAGGTCGCCGCGTGTGAAGCCGCTCTCGCGCTCGTGATCGGTCATGGGCAAGTTTCCTCTTGAGCCTGTAGTTGCTACAGACCCTACACCCATCGTCAATCACAGACGAGAGGTGCGCGACATGGCGCTGACAGACGACAGAACGGACAGCACGGGCGCGGATCGCCCCGCCCGAAAGGGCTGGCTCGCGGCGGGCGGTGTGGTGGGCGCCTTTCTCGCCTCGGCCTGCTGCATCGGGCCGCTGGTGCTTCTGACTCTCGGCATCTCGGGCGCCTGGATCGGCAACCTGACGGCTCTGGAGCCTTACAAGCCGATCTTCGCCGTGATCGCGCTCGGCTTCATCGCGGCGGGTTTCTGGCAGGTCTATTTCCGCAAGCCAACCGTCTGCGAACCCGGTTCCTACTGCGCAAGGCCAGCATCGGCGCGCATCACCAAGTCGGCTCTCTGGGCCTCCCTGATCCTCGTTCTCGCAGCCCTCACCATCGACTGGTGGGCCCCGCTTCTCTACTGACCCCGAAAGGACATCCACATGAAGAAGATCCTTGCACTCGCCTTGTTCGGCCTGACCGCCGTTGTGCCGATCACCGCCATCCCTGTTGCCGCGCAGACCGTCGCCGCCGAGCAGACCGTCACCTTCGCGGTGGACAACATGACCTGCGCGCTCTGCCCAGTCACCGTGAAGCGTGCGATGGAGGGCGTCGCGGGCGTGCGCGCCGTCGAGATCGACTTCGATGCCCGCACCGCCACGGTGATCTTCGACACCGCCGCGACGAGCGCCGACGCCATCGCGACCGCGTCGGCCAATGCAGGCTACCCGGCGCGTGTCGCGGGCTGACGAGATGACCGAGCAGTCCGACCGCAAGCTGATCGCGACAGGGATCGTCGGCACCGTCATCGCGGCGCTCTGCTGCTTCACTCCGGTGCTGGTGGTGCTTCTGGGTGCCGTGGGCCTGTCGGCCTGGCTGGGTTGGCTCGACTACGTTCTGCTGCCCGCGCTCGCCTTTTTCGTCGCGCTGACCGTGTACGCGGTCTGGAGACGGCAGCGGCGCCAGACCACTCGAACGGATGGATGACTTGATGAAAGACGATTGCTGCGCGCCCAAGGGCGATTTCGACCTTGCCGTGATCGGCGCCGGATCGGCCGGGTTCTCCGCCGCGATCACCGCCGCCGAGGGAGGCAAGCGCGTCGCGCTGATCGGCCATGGCACCATCGGCGGGACCTGCGTGAACGTGGGCTGTGTGCCCTCCAAGACGATGATCCGGGCCGCGGAAGCCCTGCACGGTGCGCAGACAGCACATCGGTTCCCGGGCCTGAACAGCGAGGCGCAGGTCGCCGACTGGTCGGCGCTGATTGCGGCCAAGGACGATCTTGTCGCGACACTGCGCCAGAAGAAGTACGCCGATCTGCTGCCGGGCTACGGCGGTGTGACCTATCTCGACGAGGGTCCGGCGCGTCTCGTCCTCGGCGGGGTCGAGGTCGGCGGGCGCAGGATCACGGCTCCCAAGGTGATCGTCGCGACCGGTGGCCGACCCGCCGTGCCCGACATCCCTGGGATCCAGGACGCACCAACGCTCGACAGCACGTCGCTGCTGGAGCTGGACCGGTTGCCCGAAAGCCTGATCTTCCTCGGCGGCGGCTACATCGGCGTGGAGCTGGCGCAGATGATGGCGCGGATGGGCACCCGCGTCACCATTGTCTGCCGCTCGCGCCTGCTGCCGCGCACAGAGCCGGAGGTGTCCCGGGCGCTGACGGAGACGCTGCGCGCCGAGGGCGTCGCGGTTGTCGATGGCGCGACCTACGACGCCGCACGGCGCGACGGGGCCCGTGCGGTCCTGACGGTGACGGTGGACGGCGCAGACCGCGATCTGACGGCCGACCGCCTCGTCCTGACGACGGGACGCGCAGCCAACACCGAGGGGCTGGGCCTCGCGGAGATGGGCGTCGAGACCGACGCGCGTGGCGCGATCCGGGTGGGCGACGACATGCAGACCACGAAGGCCGGCATCTTCGCGGCGGGCGATGTGACCGACCGCGACCAGTTCGTCTACATGGCCGCCTATGGCGCCAAGCTCGCGTCCCGCAACGCCGTTCTGGGCGGGGCGGAGCGCTACGACAACGCCGCGATGCCGTGGGTGGTGTTCACCGATCCGCAGGTCGCCGGCGTCGGGCTGACCGAGGCGCAGGCGCGCGCCGCGGGTCATGACGTCAAGACCAGTGTGCTGACGCTCGACAACGTGCCCCGCGCGCTCGCCGCCCGCGACACGCGCGGCCTGATCAAGCTCGTCGCGGACCGGGCGACCGACCGCCTCCTGGGCGGCGTGATCATGGCGCCGGAGGGAGCCGACAGTGTCCAGACGCTCGCCATGGCGCTCAAGTTCGGCATGACGACAAAGGCGCTCGGCGAGACGATCTTCCCCTATCTGACCACGGTAGAGGGGCTGAAGCTCGCCGCGCAGACCTTCGACAAGGATGTCGCGAAGCTGTCGTGCTGCGCGGGGTAACCCGAGCCGTCGGTTTCGTGGCTGCCGAGCAAGATTGCGCATCGATGCGATCACAACCTACCCCCCACCCAGTTCGCCACGATCAGCCCCGGCACGCTGTCCAACGCCCGGTCTGCATCCCGCGCCAGATCCAGCCGCTTCGGCAGCTTGACCTGCGGCACCAGCAGGAAGATCGGCGCAGTGACCTTTCCGCGCCCGGTCTTCGACCGCGACACCACCGCCTGGCCTTTCGTGTTCAGCCGCCCCTCGGCGACCAGCAGGCTGGGGCCCGTCCGGCGATAGACGAAACGCAGGCGGAGGCCGCGTCGCCGCTCCCATTCACCGGGGGTGATCCGGCCGCCGCGCAGGGATTTGCCCGCCGCGGGCAGCGGGATCGCCAGCCAGAACCCGTTCTTCGATCGGATCAGCGGCCCGGTGTCATGCGCACCGACGATTACCGGCGCCTTCGACCAGACCAGCGCCGCAGCCTCAAGGCTCTCGCCCGACCTCGGGAAGTTCTGGCTCCGGATCGAGTTGGCGAGCCGTGTACCAAGCCCCGCGCCGATGATCTGCAACCGCCACGCCGTCTTCAGCCCAGTCCCGGCCTCGCGAATGGCGGCGGTGACGGCCCGTTCACCCGCCGCGACCTCGGCCGCCATCATCGCGACGATGTCGGGATCGATGTCGAGCTTCAGTTTCACGCGGGCCTCAGGTCGACGGTCCAGACCAGCCGCTCGCGGTCGCGGACCGGCTCGCCCTGTATGAGGAAGGCGTCGCCGTCGATCTCGATGCGGTCGCCGGGACGCGGGTTCGCCACCTCGGCCACGCGCAGGTCGATCCGGGTGGTTTCGGACCAGAGCCGCGCGTCGCCGAAGTCGGTGACCGCGTCGGCGCGACGGGCGACGGCACGCACCAGCACGGGTGTACCGCCGTCGGCGATGTAGACCGCGTCCCGGCCGATGTTCGGATCGGCGAAGAGCGCGCCGATGGCGGCGGCGAAGGCCGACATCAGAACGTCGCGTTCAGGCGCACCCGGCCGATGGTGTCGCCGGCGCCGCTCGCCACCGCCTCGACGGCCGCGCCGATGAGGGTGTTGTCGGTCGCGACGGTCGTGGTGCGCTTGTTGGTGTCGTCCCAATAGACCTTGGCGCCAACCGTCCACGCCTGGGAGCCGACCTTGGTGATGTCGAACACGCCGACGAGCGCGGTCTCGACGGGCTCGCCAATGGCGGCGGCACCCGCGGCGATGCCGAAGATGGAGCCGACGAGCAGGCCATCGCCGGAGGCGACGGCATAGGGCGCGGTCAGGGTGATGGTGTTGGAACGGCTCGGCGAGGAACTGAACGGCGGGGACAAAAAGAAGCGCGGAATGCGCCTCGACCGCGACCGCCCGATCACCGGCACCCGGCTGCTGCGCGAATGGCAGGGCGTCGAACAGATCGTCACAGTCACCGCGGACGGCTTTGAGTGGCAGGGGCGGCCCTACAAGTCGCTGTCCGCCATCGCGCGCGCGATCACCGGCACGCGCTGGAACGGCTGGGTCTTCTTCGGGCTCAAGAACCACAGGGGGCGGACATGACAAAGCCGCCCGAAAAAACCAAGGTCGTCCGCAAGCTGCGCTGCGCGGTCTACACCCGCAAATCCTCGGAGGAAGGGCTGGAGCAGGAGTTCAACTCGCTGCATGCCCAGCGTGAGGCCTGCGAGGCCTACATCGCCAGCCAACGCTCCGAGGGCTGGGTTCTGGTCCGCGACCAGTATGACGACGGCGGCATTTCGGGCGGCACGCTGGAGCGGCCCGGTCTGCGGCGGCTGCTGGAGGACATCGAGGACGGGCTGATCGACGTGGTGGTCGTCTACAAGATCGACCGCCTGTCGCGCTCGCTCGCCGACTTCGCCAAGCTGGTCGAGGTGTTCGACCGGAACAACGTGACGTTCGTCTCGGTCACACAGTCGTTCAACACCACGACCTCCATGGGTCGTTTGACCCTGAACGTCCTGCTGTCCTTCGCCCAGTTCGAACGGGAGGTCACGTCCGAGCGGATCCGCGACAAGATAGCCGCCTCCAAACGCAAGGGGTTATGGGTCGGGGGCATGGTTCCGCTTGGCTACGCTCTCAACGATGGTCAACTCTCCGTTGAGGAGAAAGAGGCCAGGACTGTGCGGCTGATCTTCCAGCGCT
>JADYYZ010000428.1 GCA_020853405.1 Acetobacteraceae bacterium | reverse complement strand
GGGCAGCTCGACCGTGCGGTTGGTCGGGCCGGCGAACTGACGTTCGGCGAAGCAGCGCTGCCCCTCCGCCGACAGGGCGCGGTCGATATACTGTTCGGCCAGCGCCTTGCTTCGCGCACCCTGCGGTACGGCGAAGGTGGGCAGGATGCCGATCGCACCTTCGCGCGGGAAGGCCACCGCCACCGGCACACCGTTGCGCGCGGCCGCGCCGACGCGGTCGGCGAACCAGACCGCGGCCGCGATGTCGCCCCGCTCGAACAGCTGCACCACCTGGTCGGCCTGGGTATAGAGGGTCACGACGGAAGGGCGCAGCTCGCGGATGGCGCGGAAGCCGGGATCGACATTCTCGACCGAGCCGCCATTGATGCGTGCCGCCGCGATCAGGAAATGCTGGCCGGAGGTGGCGCTGATGTCGCCGATCGCCAGCTTGCCGCGCAAGGATGGCGACCACAGGTCGGCCCACGCCTGGGGCGGGGTGCGCAGCTCCTGCGGGTTGTAGGCGATCGCGGTCGCCGAATACATGAAGCCGATCCAGCGCCGGTCAGGGTCGACCGCCGAGGGATAGATGTCGGAAAGGTTCCTGATGGCGGCGGCGTCGAGCTGGTCAAGCAGGCCTTCTGCCTTGGCCTGCACCACCACCTGCTGGTCCATGTAGGCGACATCGACATCGGGCCGGCCGCGGGTGGCGCGCAGCCGTGCCGCATTCTGCACCGAATTGCCGAGCACGAAATTGACGCGCGTATTGGTCGCGCGCTGGAACGGCTCGGCAACGCAGGTGCGGACATTGTCGGCGAACGAACCGCCGAAGATCGCGACGTTCAGTTCTTGTGCGCGGGCACCGGCAACCACCCCCGCCCAGGCCAGAAAAACCGCCAGCAGAACCGCGCGAATACCCATGGCCGACCTCCTTCTTCGCGTCCGACGGCCCGCAACCGGGCGGGTCAACCTTCGCCGCGCGCGCCGCATGCGTCAACGGAGGGTGCGGCGCCCGCGCGCACCCCCGTCAGCGCCCCTGCCTCAGCGCATCTGCCGCGGCAGCCACAGCGCGATTTCAGGGAAGGCGATCAGGATCGCGGTGCCCAGCGCCAGCATCGCCATGTACGGCCAGGCCGAGGCATTTACCTCGCGCATCGGCGCGCCGGTGATGCTCTTGATCACCAGCAGGTTCATCGCCACCGGCGGGCTGATCAGCGCCATCTCGAGATTGAGCGTCAGCAGCACGCCATACCAGATCGGGTCGATGCCGAGCTGGCTCATCACCGGCTGCACCGCCGGCATGGTGATCAGGATGATCGAGAAACTCTCCAGGATCAGGCCCAGCACGAACAGCAGCAGCATCATCGCCACGATGAAGCCGGTGCGGCCGAGACCGAGCGCCAGCACGTCCTGGACCAGCGCCTGGGGAATGCGCAGCTTGGTCAGCATGTAGCCGTAGACGGCGGCGCCGACGATGATCATGAACAGCACCGCGCTGATGCGCGTCGCTTCCTGCACGCCCTCCCACAGGGCAGCCGCCGGGATGCCGCGATAGACCACGAGCGCGATCGCCAGCGCATAGAGCGCGCCGGTGCCCGCGGCCTCGGTCGCGGTGAACACGCCGAAATAGATGCCGCCCAGCACGAACGGCGGCAGCGTGAGGCCCCAGGCGGCCTGGCGTAGCGCCGGCAACAGCGTCGGCACCGGCGCCGGCGGCGCGGCGGCTTTCACGGCCGGCGGCTCCTGCGGCCGGGCGTGGCCTTCCGTGATCATCACGTAGGCGGCGAAGATCGCGGCCATCATCAGCCCGGGGAACAGGCCGGCGGCGAACAGTTTCGGCACGCTGGTCTCGGTGACGTAGCCATAGAGCACCATCGGCGCGCTGGGCGGGATCAGGATGCCGAGCGTGCCGCCGCCGGCGACCACGCCGAACGCGCCGCGGCGGCTGATGCCGTAGCGCAGCATCTGCGGGATCGCGATCTTGCCCACGGTCAGCGCGGTCGCCACCGAACTGCCGCTGATCGCGGCGAACACGGTGCAGGCCGCGACGGTGGCTACCGCGATGCCGCCGCGCAGGCGGTGGCAGGCAGCGAACGCGACCGCGTACAGGTCATCGACCACGCGCGAGCGCACCATCACGTGCGCCATCAGCATGAACAGCGGGATCGCGATCAGCAGATAGGCGTTGAGATGGCCGAACACCATCTCGCCCAGGGTGGCGATGGTGCCCTGGGTCGCCCAAAGCACGCCGAGCGGCAGCAGGAACAATGCCGCGAAGATCGGCAGGCCCAGATACATCAGGGCCACCAGCACCGCCAGCAGGGCAAGGAAGATCATTCGCGCGCGGAAAATTCGTCGCCCGGGGCAGGTGGGCTTCGCGTCAGCAGCTGCGCCGCGGCGACGATGGAGAGCAAGCCCGCACCGAGCGGGATCAGCGCGTGCAGCCACCAGGCAGGCACGCCCTCGATATCGGTGGCAACCCCCGCCATGCGGCTGAAGGCGACCGTCTCGATCCCCTGGTCGAGCAGGATCAGCCCGGTTGCCAGCACGCCGGCGACGCCGATGAACCCGGCCGCCCGCGCCAGCCTGGTGCCGGCCAGGCGCTGCGGCGGCTCGACCGCGATATGCTCGCCGCGGCGCTGCGCCTCGGCCACCGACAGCATCACCAGTGCCACCACCAGCCAGCCCGCCACCTCGTCGATCCAGGCAAGCGGCGTGCCGAACCCGTAGCGCGCGATCACCGACAGCGCGATCAGCGCGAGGCAGCCGAGCGTGGCAAGCGATGCCAGGGCGGCGAAGAAGCGGCTGAGCAGCCCGACGGCGCGGAGCATCGGGCGGGGGCCGCCGCCGGCCGCCGCTACAGTTTCGCGAGCAGGTCCAGCGCCCGCTGGCCGCCTTCCGGCGCGGCGCGCAGGAAGGCCTCGATCACCGGCTTCTGCATCACCGCTTTCCACGCCGCGGTTTCCGCCGGGGTCTGCTCATGGATGGTCATGCCGCGCTGGCGCAGTTCGCCGATGGCCGCTGCCGCCGTCGCCTCGGTCAGGGTCATCGCCTCGGTCTCGGCGGCGCCCGATGCGTCGAGGATCGCCTGGCGCTGCGGCGCGGCCAGCCCCTGGAACCAGCGCGGATTCACATAGACCTGGGTGAACACGCAGAAATAGGGCGTGACCGTGCCGAACTTCTGCACCTCGTAGTAGCGGCGGCTGACGGCGGCGGAAACGTCGGTCAGGCCGGCATCCAGCACGCCGGTGGCCAGGGCCTGGGTCACCTCGGGTGCCGGGGTGGCAGCAGGCGCGGCGCCGGCGGCGCGCAGCCCGGTGTCGAGCAGCGGGTTGATGCCGCGGATCTTCACGTCCTTGAAGTCGGCGGGATTGATCAGCGGTGCCTTGCCCGAGGTGAAAATGCTCGAGCGGGTGGTGAACAGCCAGCCGATCGTCTTCACACCGCGCCGTTCCGACAGCTGATCGAGGAAGCCTGCCGCCTCGCTGCCCGGGAACTTCCTGATCCGGTCGAGCTCGGTGAACAGGAACGGAATGGTGGGCGCGCTCATCTCGGGGATGGTGTTGCCCCAGGTGAAGTTGGTATCGACCGCGGCTTCGAAGGCACCGCGCGCGACGCCGGGGAAATTGTCGCGCGGCTGGGCCAGCTGGGCGGCGGGGAAGGTCTGCACCGTGACCGCGCCGTTGCTGCGCTTGCCGACGTCGGCGGCGAAGGCCTCCAGCAGTTTCGCGATGTGATGCGCCGGCGGATACTGGTGCGAAAGCCGCATCACGGCAGCCTGGGCGCGTGCGATCGCGGGCGCGGCGAGCACGGGAAGGGCGGCAAGCAGGGTGCGGCGATGCATCGTTTCCCCCGGCGATCAATGATCTTCGGGGGGCAGGTAACGCGCCGATGGCCGCCGGGTCAAATCCACCTGGCAGGCTCCGGGCGTTGAGGGATCGCGCGGTGCAGACCACACGCGCCTTGGCGGCAGCTTCGGCACCACGTAAGCTCCCCGCGGCCAAGGAGGGAAGGGCATGGTCACGTCACGTCGCCGCGTGCTGGTCGCAATGGCCGCCACCGCGGCCGCAGGCGATGCCGGGGCGCAGCCCGGCTTTCCGTCGCGCGCCGTGCGGGTGGTCGTTCCGTTCGGCGCCGGCGGCGGCACCGACAACCTGATCCGCCTGCTGGAACCCCATGTCGCGCGGAGCCTCGGCCAGCCGTTGGTGATCGAGAACCGGCCAGGCGCGGGCGGCATCGTCGGCACCGAGATGGTCGCGCGCTCGGAGCCCGATGGCTACACGCTGGTGGCGCTCGATTCGACCTTCTGCATCAATCCCGGCCTGTTCCCCAGCCTGCCCTATGATTCCGCACGCGACCTCGCGCCGGTGACGATCCTGGCCCGGGCGCCGGTGGTGCTGCTCGCGCACCCGTCACTGCCGGTCCGGACATTGCCGGAGCTGATCGCGCTGGCCAGGGCGAAGCCGGGCGAGCTCGCCTATGCCTCGGGCGGCAACGGCGCGCCGACCCACCTGGCCGGCGAGATGCTGAAGGCCGAGGCGAACATCCAGATCACCCACATCCCCTATCGCGGCACCGGGCCGGCGATGAACGACATCGTCGCTGGCCACGTGCCGCTGGGCGTGAACGGGCTTTCCGCCTCGCGCCCGCATATCCTCGACGGCAGGGTCCGCGCGCTGGCCGTCACCGGCGACCGGCGCGCCGCTGCCTTCCCCGATGTGCCGACCTTCGCCGAGCTCGGCCTTCCGGGTGTCGACATGTACACGCACTGGGGCGTGCTGACGCGGGCCGG
>JADYYZ010000427.1 GCA_020853405.1 Acetobacteraceae bacterium | reverse complement strand
GATCGACATCGTCTCGGTCGGCTCCTCGCCATCGGCGCTGAATGCCGGGAACCTGGCAGGTGTCTCCGAGGTGCGGGCCGGCGTCTACATGTTCCAGGACCTGATGCAGGTCACGATCGGCGCCGCGACGCAGGACGACATCGCGGCCAGCGTGCTGGCGAGCGTGGTGAAGGTGAAGGACGATTGCGTGCTGATCGACGCCGGCGCGCTGGCACTCTCGGCGGACAAGGGGTTCGGCGACTGCGGCCTCGGCCGCGCCGCCCTGCTCGATGGCACGCCGACCGACGGGATCGTGCAGCGGGTCTGGCAGGAACACGGCATGGTCGCCCCGGCCCCACCCGGCCTCAGGGTCGGCGACCGGCTGCGAATCCTGCCGGTGCACACCTGCCACAGTTGCGCCGGCCACGCCCGCTACCTGCTGGTCGACGGCAGCGAGGCGATCAGCGGCAGCTGGGAGCGGATCGGCGGCTGGTGAGCCGCCGGCCCCGGTCTCAGCTGAAGAACAGGAAGTCGGACGGCGTGAAGGCGGAAAGCGAGCTGTTGCCCGGAAGACTGGCCAGCAGCACCGCCGCGTTCGCCCCGCCCTGCACCGCGGCGTTGGGGTCGTAGTAGAGCGACACCGTGCCGCTGGACGTCGCCTGGCCCAGCACGAACACGCCGCCCGCGAAACTGTGGTTGGCGTGCGCGAGGTAGGAATCGACCGCGCCTGCACTGCCAACGCCCGTGCGCCCGACCACGTTCTCGACCGGCGCCAGGTTGCCGTGCGCCGAGTTGTCGATATGGATGTCGATCGGGCTCTGGCCGTTGAACAGCGGGAAGGCAGAAGCGAGGAACTGGAACGCATCCTCGCTGCCGCCGGCGGTGAAGTCGGTGATCTTGTCGCCGCCGTCGCCGCGGGCGTAGTAGCGGACCAGGTCGTTGCCGGTGCCGGTGGTGATGGTGTCGCTGCCGCCGCGGCCGCCCAGGATGTCGTTGCCCGCGTTGCCCCACAGCGCATTGCGGCCGGCATTGCCCAGGATCACGTCGTCGAACGGCGTGCCCTGGATGTATTCGACCGAGACCAGCGTGTCCTGGCCGCCGTCGCCGTCGTTGCTGGCCTGCGGGCCGGGTGCCGCGAGATCGACCACGATGCCGCCGGCGGCCCAGCGGTAGTCGGCAAGGTCGGTGCCCGGCCCGCCGTCGAGCAGGTCGTTGCCGGCGCCACCCCACAGCACGTCCTCGCCGCCACGGCCATAGAGGCTGTCGTTGCCGCCGCCGCCGTGCAGGATGTTGGGGCTGGACGTGCCGTAGATCACGTCGTCGCCGAGGCCGCCACGCACGTTCTCGAAGTTGCGGATGGTGTCGATGCCCTGGCCGGTATCCTGCGGGCCGTTGATGGAAAGATCGATGGTACCGCCGGTCGGGCCCAGCTCGAAGATGTCGAAGCCGTCGCCGCCGTCGAGCAGGTCGTTGCCGCTGCCGTTGACCAGCGTGTCGTTGCCGGCGCCCATGTGGGCGATCGCATCGGCGGCGCCGAGCATCACGATGTCGGCGCCGGACGAGCCGGTGATGTCGAGCTGTTGCAGGTTTGCCCGGAGGTCGATGACGGCGCCGGCATCCTGGATCACCAGGCGTTCGAACTGCACGATCAGGTCACCGAAGGTGAAGCTGCCGGCGCCGACCGTCTGGATGGTGTCGATGCCGTCGCCGCCATAGGAGGAGAGCGCCGGCACCGTCGAGGCGGAAACGATCATCGTATCGTCGCCGCCACCCAGCGAGGTGTACTGGGTGGAAAGCCCCATCGTGACCACGTCGACGCCGTCGCGGCCGGCGACGTTCACGGTCGGCAGGTTGGTGCCCAGCACGACCGTGTTGTCGCCGTTGGCGAGGCTCAGGGTCTCGATGCTGGCAAGGCCCGCCATGCTGGCCGCGGTCAACGTGCCGGCGCTGGTGAAGCCGATGCGATCGCGACCGCCGCCGCCGTCGAAGATGTCGCCGGCGTCGAGATCCTCGATCGCCATGTTGATCTGGTCGTCGCCGTCGCCGCCATAGAAGCGGTCGCTGCCGGCGCCAGGATTGAAGCCGACGCGCGCGGTCTCGCCGGCGGCAACATGGACACGGTCATTGCCGGCGGTGCCGACCACCGCGAAGGTGCCGGAAGACGTCGCCGGCATGCCGAGCGCGAGATGCAGCTCGGTGCCGCCGACCGTCAGGTCGATGCGCTCGAACTGGGAAACGCCGGCGAACTGGTCGGCAGTGTAGACCCCGCCCGACAGCCGCATCACGTCGAGCGCGCTGCCGTTGCCGCCGGTCAGCGTATCGGTGCCTTGCAGCGTGCCGGGGCTGGCGATGATCGTGTCGGTGCCGCTGCCGCCGGTGTAGCTGTCGAGGCCGGCACCGAGCGTGTACTGGAGCGCGGTGGTGGCGAGCGTCGCGTCGATACTGTTGTCGCCACCGAAATTGCCGATCACGACGCGCCCGGAATCCGAGCTGGCGGCGAAGGCCTGGGTGATGGTGATGCTGTTGCCGCCGGGATTGAGGTTGACCTGCTCGATGTGGCTCAGATTGGTGAACGCATCGGCGGCGACCAGGCCGGAGGTTTCGAACTGCAGCACGTCGGCGTTCGAGGCGCCGGCGTTGAAATGGTCGGCAGCGGTCAGCGCATCGGCGTTCAGGCGGATGGTGTCGGCGCCGGCGCTGCCGAGGAAACTGTCGTTGCCGTAGCCGGGCAGGAGCAGCACCCGGTTCGCACCCCCAGTGACCAGGCTGGCATCGACCGTGTCGTCACCGATTCCGGTAGCGGAGGACTGGACCCGGAACAGCCCCTCGTTGGCGGCACCGAGGAACGCGCGCGCAACGACGGCGCTGGTCAGGTAGACGGTGTTGGTGCCATCGGCGAGTTCAAGGCGCTCGTGGCCGATCATGCCGGAGGCATTGCCGCCGCTGCGGAAATCGATGGCGCCGGGGGTGGAAAGGCGCAGCAGATCGGAGGCGGCGCCGTCACCGAAATCGACCTGGTCCGCGCTGCCGAGATTGGCGAACAGGCCGAAGACAGTGTCCTGTTCAGGCCCGAAGGTGGCGACGTCCGGGCCGGGCGTCAGTTCGAGAACAGCCATGTCGGGTCCCCCCAGCGGGCGAAGTTTCGGTTGCGACCGCGTGCATATAGCCTGTCATTCGCCCAGGGTTAACAATCTTTTTACGAGAAACGTATCGTAGGTTGAGTGAAGTCAACCAGAACGGGAAATGTCGGCCCAGGGGCAGCGGGCCAGGGCGTTGCATCGGTTGTGGCGCGAACCGCACCGTACACGCGCCACACCTTGCGGCGTGGAAATGAAGGCGCCGGCGGCGAGTACGTCAAGCCGGGTGCTTCACTCGCCCCGCGGCGGCCGCCGCAGCGCCTTGGTGCGTGCCGCGCGGGTCTTGGAGTCGAGCCGGCGCGCGACCGCTGCCTTGCCGGGCCGCGTCGGCCGTCGTGGCGGCGGCGGGGCTTCGGCGGCGCGCGCGATCAGTTCGGCAAGCCGCGCTCGGGCCGCCTCGCGGTTCATCGCCTGGCTGCGGTGCTGGCGGGCGACGATCACCACCACCCCGTCGGCACTCATCCGCCGGCCCGCCAGCTTGGCGAGCCGGGCCTTCACCGCGTCGGAGAGGCTGGTGTTTCTGCCGGCATCGAAACGCAGCATCACCGCCGTTGCGACCTTGTTCACGTTCTGCCCGCCCGGCCCCGGGGCGCGGATGAAGGTCTCCTCGAGTTCGTCATCGGCGATCGACAAGGAATTGGTGATGGTCAGCATGGCCGGGCTCCCTCGGCCCGGCATGGCACGGATCATGCGGCCGCGGAACCGGGCCCGCGGCCGCCCTCGCCGGCGGCGTCAGCCGACCTTCCTGGCCGCCGGCGGCGTCCAGGTGCCGTTCAGGATCGACGGGTCCTGCTCGTTCGGCCAGTAGAGCCGCATCATCAGGATGAACTTGCCCCCCGGCGCGGGCAGCCAGTTCGACTCGCGGTCCGCCCCGGGCGAGTCCTTCTGGATGTGGATGTCGATCGAGCCGTCCGGGTTGGCCTTGAGGTTCTGGCGCGGGCTGATCGAGTAGCGGTTGATCGGGTTCGGCACGAAGAAATAGCTGCCGTCATACATCGTGATCGACCAGAAGCCCTCGACCGGCGGTGCCTCGCCCTTGGGGAAGCGGATCACATACCGGTTGGCGCCGTCGTAGCCGTTGCCGTCGGCGTCCTTCAGCGAGGTGGGATAGATCGCGTCCTGGGGGCGGTTGGCACCCAGCCCGATCGCGGTGATCAGCGCCCGCATCAGGTAATCGGTGCCGTACAGGCCGGTCTTCAGCGTGAAGGCCCAGCCATTGATGTCCTTGATCGCCGGGTTGAGCTTGAACTGCAGCATGATGCGATCGACGCCGATCTGCGGGATGCGCGAGCTGAAATCGGCGCGCAGTTTCGAGGCATCGAAATCCTGCCCTGCCACCAGGCCGATATGGGCGAATTTCGCCAGCGCGGGCGCATCGGCGCGCGAGGGTGGGTTGGCCTTCATCAGCTGTGCAAGCAGCGTGAAATAAGCGGTCGCGTCCAGCCGGTTCACCTGGTCGCGCACCGCCGTCTTCATGTCGGTCGCCGGGTCGACCGCGCCGGCGGGCGGCGTGTAGGCACGGCCATGCGCGCTCAGCGGATAGAGCTGGAACTGGTCCTGCAGCGCGTGCACCGCCGCGTAATCCTCCGGCGTGCCGGTGCAGTAGATGCGGCCCAGGATCCACACCATGTTGGTGGGTGCCTTGTACTCGCGCACGCCCGGCGGCAGCGTGCCGGACCACCCGGGACCGGTGATCGCGAAGGTCTGGGCACCGGTGCCCGTGGTGCGCGAGCCGGGCACCTGGAACACGTTGGTCCAGCCATCCAGCATCGGCAGCAGGAAGTAGCGTCCCTTCATGTCGGGGACGCCGACGATCCAGGGTTCGCGCCCGACATCGATCCACGCGACGGTGTAGAGCGTATCCGCGTTGGGGGCCGTGACATCGCGGAACGACGAATCGGGGTACTGTCGCAGCTTCACGAACTGGCCCATCGGCCCGCGCGTGCCGGTCGGGGTGGCGACGTTGGTCATCACCCGCCGGGTCATCTCCATCGTGACCAGCGGATAGCCGAAGATGTAGGCATCGGTCGCGATCCAGAAGTCCTCGGCACCCTCGAACGGATGCAGAAGACCCTCGAGCGGCTGCGCCGCGGTGGGTGACGGCAGCTGCGCCCCGGCCAGAAGTCCGAGGCCGCCAAGCGACGCGGCACGGCGAGAGATCGTCATGGAAGCCCTCAT
>JADYYZ010000426.1 GCA_020853405.1 Acetobacteraceae bacterium | reverse complement strand
CTCGCCGCGCGAGGCGCTGATCCTGGCCAGCATCGTCGAGCGCGAGACCGGGGTGGCGGCGGAACGGGCGCGGGTGGCTGGCGTGTTCGCCAACCGGCTGCGGCGCAACATGCCGCTGCAAAGCGACGCCACGGTGCTGTACGCCGCGTCGGAAGGGATGGGCGTGCTTGACCGGCCGCTCAGCCGCGCCGATCTCGACATGGACAACCCGTTCAACACCTATCGCAATCGCGGCCTGCCGCCCGGACCGATCGCCGCCCCCGGGCTTGCCAGCATCCGCGCCGCGGTGAACCCCGAGCCGCACGATTTCCTCTATTTCGTCGCCGACGGCAGCGGCGGGCATGTGTTCGCCCGCACGCTGGATGAGCACAACCGCAACGTCGCGAAATGGCGCGAGATCGAGCGCCAGCGCAACCAGCCGCCGCGGCCCACCAACTGATGGACGATCAGGGCGGCGCCTGGTCGAGGATGAAGGCAAGCAGCAGCGTTCGCTGCAACGGGTGGAAATTGTCGTCGCTGGCAACGAACACCCAGACCCCGCCCGAAGCGCGCGGCGCCACCGCGATCGCCTCGAAATTGTCGGCCAGCAGTGGCGGCGCAAGGCGGGCCAGTTCGCGCGGTTGCAGCGTCGTGCCGGGACCGGCGGCGCCGAGCTGGGACGCCGGCAGATGCATGATGCGCCCGGCGAAGCCGCCGAACAGGCTGAAACTCCGTTCCAGCACCAGCGCCCCGCCATCCGGCAGCCCGGCCGCGTCGGTCGGCCGGAAGCCCTGTTCCGCCCGGTAGCGAAGGCCGGTCCAGCCAAGCGCGCCGCCGAGCCAGGCGTGGCGCGGCAGCGCACTGTCCAGCCCCTCCTCGATCACCAGCAGCCGGCCATCGGCAAGCAGGGTCAGCGCCTCCATGCCCTCGTTGGCCGCCCACTGCTCGACCCCCGGCGGCGCCTGGAAATAGAGGCCGGGCGCGCCGGGCGCGGCGAACGCGCGCAGCCGCGCCCAGCGCTCGAAGCCGACCAGCAGCCGGCCGTCGGGCAGCCTCGCCAGGCTCTCCGCGTCCGCCATGAAGCCGCGCGCCAGCTGCTGGCCGGCGCCATCGCGGATGGCAAGCAGATCGAGGCCGGAAATCCCGATCAGCCGGTCGCCTTCGATCAGCAGGCGCGCCGTCACCCACATGCCGGTATCGCTGATCGCGGTCAGCCGGAAATCCCGATCGACCAGCATGCCGGAGATGCCGCCGAAGCGGCGGTCCGATGAGGTGACCTCGAGCGCCCCGGCAAAGCCGAGCGGCCCCAGCCGGTCAGGCGGGTTCTCCGCGGCAAGCGGCAGCGGCGTGCCGCGCACCGGCGCGGTTTCACCGGCGCAGCCGGCGGGCAGCAGCAGCAGAACCAGGAGGAGAAGGCGAAGAACCCCTCCCCCCCGCCTCGGGGAAGGGAGCCGGACCGGCACGCTCAGGCCACGATGGGCGCGCGTTCGGCGCTGGCACGCTCCCATGCCACGGCGGCGTCCTCGTCGAACAGTTCCGACAGTTTCTTCATCATCGTGCCGCCCAGCTCCTCGGCATCGACGATGGTCACGGCGCGGTGATAGTAGCGCGTGACATCGTGGCCGATGCCGATCGCGATCACCTCGACGGCGCGGCTGCCCTCGATCTGGCGGATCGCGTCGCGCAGGTGCTTCTCCAGGTAGTTGCCGGGGTTGACCGACAGCGTGCTGTCATCGACCGGGGCGCCGTCGCTGATCACCATCAGGATGCGCCGGTGCTCCGCCCTGCCGACCAGGCGGCGATACGCCCACATCAGCGCCTCGCCGTCGATGTTCTCCTTGAGCAGGCCCTCGCGCAGCATCAGCCCGAGATTCTTGCGCGCCCGCCGCCAGGGGGCATCGGCCGACTTGTAGATGATGTGGCGCAGGTCGTTCAGCCGCCCAGGGTTCTTCGGCTTGCCGTCCTGCACCCATTTCTCGCGGCTCTGCCCGCCCTTCCAGGCGCGCGTGGTGAAGCCCAGGATCTCCACCTTGACGCCGCAGCGTTCCAGGGTGCGGGCCAGGATGTCGGCGCTCATCGCCGCCACCGTGATCGGCCGGCCGCGCATCGAGCCGGAATTGTCGATCAGCAGCGACACCACGGTGTCGCGGAACTCCATGTCGTGCTCGCGCTTGAAGCTCAGGCTGTGCAGCGGGTTGGTGACGACGCGGGAAAGCCGGCCGACATCGAGCAGCCCCTCCTCGAGGTCGAATTCCCAGCTGCGGGTCTGCTGGGCGAGCAGGCGGCGCTGCAGGCGGTTGGCGAGCTTGCTGACCACGCCCTGCAGGTGCTGCAGCTGCTGGTCGAGCTGGCCGCGCAGCCGGGTCAGTTCGTCGGGGTCGCACAGCTCGTCGGCCGAGATCTCCTCGTCGAAGCCGCGCGCATACGCCTTGTAGGCGTCGTGGTCGGTGCCGAACGGGCGCTCCTTGCGCGCTTGCGGCCCGCCGGGCCGATCCTCGCCGTCGGTGCCGGCGCTCTCCTCCTCCTGGGCCTCGGGGCCTTCCTCGTCGTCGCTCTCGCCTGCCTCGGGGCGCGCCTCGGCCATCGAGACGGTCTCGCTCTCGCTCGACTGGCCTTCGGATTCCTGGTCGCGGTTGTCGGGGGTGCTGTCCTCGGTGCCGTCGTCGCCCCCTTCCTCCTCGTTCTCGCTTTCCGCCTCGGTCTCCTCCTCGGCGAGGTTCAGCGCGGCGAGCAGTTTGCGGGCGGCGCGGTTGAACGCATCCTGGTCGTCCTGGGCGAGCGCCATCGCATCGAGCGCGTGGTCGGCGCGCTCGCCCAGGCCCTGCCGCCACAGATCGAGCACGCGCCGGGCCGCGTCCGGCGCGGCCTCGCCGCTCATGCGCTCGCGCGCGAGCAGGCTGAGCGCGACCGGCAGCGCGAGCTGGTCCTTGCGCGTCATGCGGTCGTAGCCTTCTGCCTCGCACTCCTCGGCGAGCTTGGCGCGCAGGTTGGCGGCGACCCCGGTCATGTAGCGGGCGCCGACCACCTCGACCCGCGCCTGCTCGACGGCGTCGTAGGCGTCGCGCGCCTCGCGGCTCAGCGGCATGCGGCGGTTGTGCACGGCATCGTCGTGGTGGCGCAGGCGCAGCGCGATCGCATCGGCCGAGCCACGCAGCCGCGCCACCTCGCCGGCCGGCAGCGCGCGGGTCGGCAGCGGCAGGCGCACCCGCTTGCCGGCGATGCCGGCGGGGCCGGGCTGGAAATTCACCTCGACCTCGGCGTTGCCGGCGATCGCGCGCAGCACGCCGGTGGTGGCGCGCTTGAACGATTCCTGGCGGGTGGCGTCGGGTTCGCGTGCCATCAGCGGCCTCGCTTCATGCGGCCCGGCTGCCCGGCGCACGGCGGCAAGGTCAGATTCCCTTGCGCGGCCCGATCCCCAGCGGCAGCTCCTCGTTGAAGCAGCGCTGGTAGTACTCGGCCACCGTCGCCCGCTCCGCCTCGTCGCACTTGTTCAGGAAGGTGACCCGGAAGGCGAAGCCGACATCGCCGAAGATTTTCGCGTTCTCGGCCCAGGTGATCACCGTGCGCGGGCTCATCACCGTGCTGATGTCGCCGTTGATGAAGCCGGCGCGGGTGAGATCGGCGAGCGCCACCATCTGGCCGGTGCGCTTCTTTGCCGCGGCGTCGCTTTCGTCGAGGCCGAGCTTCGCCATCACGATCTCGGTCTCCTGCCCGTGCGGCAGATAGTTGAGGGTCGCGACGATGTTCCAGCGGTCCATCTGGCCCTGGTTGATCTGCTGCGTGCCGTGATAGAGGCCCGAGGTGTCGCCAAGCCCGACCGTGTTGGCGGTGGCGAACAGCCGGAAGCACGGATGCGGGCGGATCACCCGGTTCTGGTCGAGGAGCGTGAGCTTGCCCTCGACCTCCAGCACGCGCTGGATCACGAACATCACGTCGGGGCGGCCGGCGTCGTACTCGTCGAACACCAGCGCGCAGGCGTGCTGCAGGGTCCAGGGCAGGATGCCTTCGCGGAATTCGGTCACCTGCTTGCCGTCGCGCAGCACGATCGCGTCCTTGCCGATCAGGTCGATGCGGCTGATGTGGCTGTCGAGGTTGACGCGGATGCAGGGCCAGTTCAGCCGTGCGGCCACCTGCTCGATATGGGTCGACTTGCCGGTGCCGTGGTAGCCCTGGACGATGACGCGGCGGTTGTGCGCGAAGCCGGCCAGGATCGCCAGCGTGGTCTCGCGGTCGAAGCGATAGGCGGTGTCGAGGTCGGGCACGTGCTCGGTGCGGGTGCTGAAGGCAGGCACCACCATGTCGGACTCGAAACCGAATGCCTCACCGACCTTCACCTGGGTGTCGGGCAGGTTGATCGCGCTGGTGGGCTGCGGGCGGGCGTCGGCCAAGGTGGCAACCTTGTTCATCGGATCGTCCATCGGATGTTTCAAATCCCCATCATACCGTCGCCGTTGGCGCCTGCGAAGGCAGGGAGGGCTGGCGAAATCAGGCGGCAGCTGCGCCCGACGCGGGCGGCAGGCGCTGGCGCAGGCGCGAATAGGCCTCGTTGATGGTCTTGACGCGGGCCTCGGCGCCGGAATCGCCGCCATTGGCGTCGGGGTGGTGCAGTTTCACGAGCTCGCGCCAGCGCGCCTTGGCCCGCTCGCGGGTGGTCGGCCAGGATAGGCCGAGCGTTGCCAGGGCGCCACGCAGGTCGGCCGGCGCCAGCTCGGGCCCGGGCGGGCGCCGGTGCTGCCCGGCCTCGGCCAGGTCCAGGATCGCATCGAGCTGCGGCGCCTGGCCGTGGCCGTTGTTGCCGAGCGGCCAGGTCGGCCGGTCCCAGGTGGAATCCGCCCTGATCGAGGCCTCGATCTCGCCCTGGGTCATGCCCTTGTAGAAGTCCCAGGCGGCGTTATAGGCGCGCACGTGATCGAGGCAGAACCAGCGATAGTCACGCAGCTGGCGCGGCGATTTCGGGGCGCGGAACTCGCCCTGGGCGGCGCAGCCCGCGACCTCGCACGGCCGATCGACGCCCGGCGGCGGCGGTTCGGCGGCAAAGCGGCTGCGGGGGCGTGGTCGGCCGGGCATGGTCTGCCTATCTATGGTCAGGCTGGATCAGGCTGACAAGGAACGGACGCATGGCGGATCTTCAGGCGGGTCTTGAGGCTGAACTTTCCGGCCGGGCAGCGCGGATCGCCGCGGCGGTCAGGGCAGCCTGGCCCGATGCACGGGTCGCGGTCGCTGACGACAGCGCCCGCCACGAGGGCCACGCTGGAGCCCGCCCGGAAGGCGAGACACATTATCTGCTTCAGGTCGTCAGCGAAGCGTTTGCGGGGCTGTCGCGGGTCGAGCGTTCCCGGGCGGTGCACCGGTTGCTGGCCGCGGAGTTCGCCGGCGGCATGCACGCGCTCAACCTCGCGCTGCTGACGCCGGAAGAGGCAGCCCGCCCGGCAGCGCGCTGAGGCGGCTTTCGCTTTCACCGCGGCTTAATCCGCGGGCGGCACACTCCCGACCGAACGGCCGGGAAGGGTCCCGGCAGCAAGGCCCGAGGATCGCCCGCATGCCGCACAGCACGCTGGTCAACCGCAACATCGTCGCCGAGCGCGGCCGCACCTCGATGCGGCTCGAGCCCGAACTGTGGGATGCGCTGTCGGAAATCTGCCGGCGCGAGCGGGTCTCGCCGTCGGAACTGTGCCGGCGCATCGAGCGGGCCGGGATCCCCGGCGGGCGCACCAGCGCGATCCGCGTCTATATCGTGCGCTATTTCCGCGCCGCCGCGACCGAGGCAGGCCACGAGATGGCAGGCCATGGGCTGCGCCAGGCGCCCGCCGCCGGCCACTATCTCGAGACCGACGCGGGCGGGATCGGTGTTGCGCCGATGCCGCTCGCCGCCGCCCCCGAGGGCTGATCCCCGCACCCTCGCCGCGCGCATCGCGATCGGCGATGATGGGCGCGTCATGCGCCTCGCCCTCGTGCCGCTCCTTGCATTGCTGCTTGCCGCCTGCGCGCGCGAGCCCCCTGCCCCCGTCGAAGCGGCCGCCGGCACACCCCCAGGCCCGACCCAGGCCGCCGACCAGGCAGCCACCCCGCCAACCACGCCGCCTGCCCCAGCCGCGGCAACGCTGTCGGCAGCGAACCGCCTGCCGACACGCATCGGCGCCTGGCGAAGGCTCGCCGCCCGCCAGACCAACGACGGCTACGCGGTGCTCTATGCCCTGGGCGAGGGCCAGGGCCGCGCCGCCCTGCTGCTGGCCGAGGCACCGGGCGCGCCGGACGGCCCGGCCTCCCCCCCGCTGCTCCGCCGGCACCCGGAACTCGACCAGGCCGCACCGCCCGGCCCGGTGCGCGCCACGCTCGCCATCGCCGATGCCCCCGGCCAGCGCTGCCTCGTGCGCCAGATCTCGGTCGATGCGCCGGCACGGCGCGTGCTGGACTATCTCTGCGGCACCGCCGCCGGCGGCCAGCTGCTCCTCACGCGCGCGGCATTGCCGCTGCAACGTGCCGACCCCGCCGAGATCGCCGATTCCGACACGCTGGTGGGGGTGCTGCTGACCGCGGCGACCCGCGCGCTTGCCGGCATCGACCCGCCGCTGCCGCGCCTGCCCGCGGGGTCGAGCGGCGAGGCCTTCATCGGCGCCATGCGCCTGGTGCGCGAGGAGCAGCGGAATGGCGGGTGAGCGGATCAGCGACGAGGCCTGATTGCAGGATGCGCGCAGGGTCCTCGCGCCGCTCGGCAACACGGGCCGGCTTGCCTGTCCCGACCGCCCCCGCTACACGCACACGACCACGTTCGCGACATACCCGTTCCCGGACGGTATGAGCCCTGCGGATGATGTTGCCTCGGCGCGGCAAAGGCCGGCTGCCGCCGCAATCGAACTGGCAGCCAGGCGACTGGATGAGCTTCGGAACGGCTGGCTGAACCCGCCCGACTTGGTCGAGCGCGTGCCCGAGATGGTGGAAAACTTCCCCGACCGCATCGTGCCGCGCAACGAAAAGGCCGCCGCAACCTTGCGCAAGCGCACGCTCACCGCGCTCTACAACACGCGCGGCACGCCGGAAGGCGCGTGGCTCGATGCCCTGCATCGCGCGTTGGACGAAGCCGTGGCGGCCGCCTATGGCTGGCCCGCCGATCTCGCCGAGGACGAGGTGCTGGCACGGCTGCTTGAGCTGAACCTGGCGCGGGCGGCGGCGGAAAAGGGATAGGCGCCGAGGCAGGCGGCACCGCCCTCACCCTCCCACGCCTTCGGCGCGTGGTTCGTCCGCTTCGCGGCCTCACCCCTCTCCCACTCAAGCGCGGGAGAGGGGAAAGGAAGCGCAAGCGGCCCCAAAAACCCTCTCCCGCGCTGGGGTGGGAGAGGGAGGGGCCCATTGCGCAGCAATGGGAGGGTGAGGGCGGGGCCGCACCACGCGACACTCTCCCGCATGTCCGTAACCCGCGCCCGCGCACTCCGCCGCGCCATGACCGATGCCGAAAAGCATCTGTGGGTCCGGTTGCGCGATCGCCGGCGCGACGGCGCAAAATTCCGCCGCCAGGAACCGATCGCCGGCTACGTCGCCGACTTCGCCTGCATCGCGGCGATGCTGGTGGTCGAACTCGATGGCGGGCAGCACACCGCGGAGCGCGATGCGAAGCGCACGGCGGCGCTGGAGCAGGCGGGGTTCAAAGTGCTGCGGTTCTGGAACAACGACGTGCTGGCGAATGCCGAAGGGGTGCTGGCGGTGATTGCGGAGGAAGTGCGGAAGCGGCGAGGGTGAAGCTGGGGCGCGGCCCTCACCCGGCGCCTGCGGCGCCACCCTCTCCCACCCAAGCGCGGGAGAGGGTTTGCGGCACGGCACGCCGGTTTTCCCCTCTCCCGCGCCTGCGCGGGAGAGGGCGGGGCCCATTGCGCGGCAATGGGAGGGTGAGGGCGGCGCGCCCTATGGCATCAGGGCGGCGATCTCCTTCGACGGGATCGCGCGGTACATGTCGGAAAGATCGCCCCCCGCCACCCGCCTGGCGCATTCGGCCAGCGCCGTCAGCGTCACCCGGTGCAGCGCGCCGCCCAGCGAAATGCGCTTCACGCCCGCTGCCGACAGCGCGCCCACCGAGACCGGACCGCTCCGCGGCCCCACCACCACGTTCACCGGCTTCGGCGCAACCGCGGCCACGATCGCCTGCACCGCATCCATGTCGGCAACACCTGGCGCATAGAGCACATCGCAGCCGAGCTCGGCGAACGCCACCAGCCGGCGGATCACCTCGGAAAGATCGCTCCGCCCGAACAGCAGCAGGTCGGTGCGCCCGGTCAGCACGATCCGCCCCGCGGCGGCGGCGACCGCGGCCCGCATGCGCGCCACCGCATCGTCGAACCGATGGATCGGGTTTCTCGGGTCGGCGGTGGTGTCCTCGATGCCGAGGCCCGCGAGCCCCGCATCGATCGCGGCGTTGACGGTTGCCGCGCAGTCTTCCGGCGACGGCCCGAACCCGTCCTCCAGGTCGCCGTTCACAGGCAGGCCAGAAGCCCCGCTCAGCAGCACGCCGTTGGCGATCGCCGCCTCGCGCGGGACCGCGTGCAGCCCGTCGCGG
This sequence comes from Acetobacteraceae bacterium, assembly GCA_020853405.1. GTDB lineage: Bacteria > Pseudomonadota > Alphaproteobacteria > Acetobacterales > Acetobacteraceae > JADYYZ01. The sequence continues at coordinate 324 of JADYYZ010000426.1, read as the reverse complement.
CGGCCGAGGCCGAAGGCGATCGCCACCGAACTGGTGCCCAGCGCCCGGAAGCCCGCCTGCCGCAGCATCAGGGCGGAGACCGCATCCCAGGCATTGGGCATCACGAACGCGTCCTTGCCCGCATGCAGTGCCCGGAACTTTTCCACCAGGTCGGACATCGCTCGCTCCCCCTTACCGAATCCGCGCCACCACGCGATGATGCCACGCCATGACCTATGCCGGTGTGTTCCCCTATCTGGTCTCCCCTGTGCGCGGGGATGGTTCGGTGGATGGCGAAGCCCTGGCCCGCCTGTGCCGGCACCTGATCGCTTCGGGCGTGCATGG
>JADYYZ010000425.1 GCA_020853405.1 Acetobacteraceae bacterium | reverse complement strand
GCGCCTCCATCTGCCGGCCCTCTGTCCGCCGACCCGACAATCGGCCATGATGGGGTTTCCCCAGGAACGGACCCTCGAACCGATGCGTGTTCACCTCTGCGCCGGCCTGCTGGCGCTGTCGCTGGCCGCGGCGCCCGCCATGGCCGAGACCGCGGCCCCTGCCGATGCCCCGCCCGACCAGCAGGTTCTGGCAACCGTCAACGACCGGCCGATCACGCTGGCCGACGTTGCGGACGCGGTCGAGGGCCTGCCCGAGGAGTATCGCGGCATGCCTCAGGCGGTGCTGGCGCCGCTGCTGCTCGACCAGCTGATCAGCCAGCGCGTGGTCGCCGATGCCGCCCGCGCCGCCGGCATCGACCGGAGCGAACCGTTCCGCCGCCGCATGGCACGCACCGAGGAGGCGGCGCTGGCCCAGGCCTATGTCAGCCAGCGGCTGGAAACGCTGCTGACCGACCAGGCGCTGCGCGCGCTCTACCAGACCGAGATCGCCGACAAGCCGGCCGGCTTCCGGGTCTGTGCGCGCCACATCCTGGTTCGCACCGAGGCAGAGGCGAAGGCAGCGATCACCGAGATCGGGCGCGGCGCCGATTTCGCCACGGTGGCCAAGGACCGATCGACCGACGGCAGCCGCGCGCAGGGCGGGGACCTGGGTTGCTTCGGCAGGGAGGACATGGTCGCCCCGTTCGCCGAGGCCGCCTTCGCGCTGCAGCCGGGTGAAGTCACGCCGGCGCCGGTGCAGACCCAGTTCGGCTGGCACGTCATCAAGGTCGAGCGGCGCGAGGACCTGCCGAAGCCGAGCTTCGAACAGGCGGCGCCGCGCCTGCGCCGCGAGCTGGCCGAGGCATCGATCAACGCGATCGTCGAACAGCTGCGCAGTGCCGCCAAGGTCGAACGCCTCGACCAGCCGCCGGTGCGGCGGCCGGCGGTGGATGCGGCACCGCCGCCGCCGGCACCCGCGCGGCGCTAGCAGAGGGGCCCGGCCGGCCGGACAGGCTGGCAGGCCTTGCCGGCCGCCCCGCTTCCGACGACGCTCTGCCTCCCCCGACTCCGAGGTTCCGACGATGGCCCACCCGGTCTCCCCGCTCGCCGTGCCCCTGCCGACGCTCGCCCCGATCGCCGGTGCGCGGCTGGCGATCGGGGAAGGCGGCATCCGCTACCAGGGCAGGCCCGACGTGCTGTATGCGGAGTTCGCCCCGGGCACGACGTCGGCCGGTGTCTTCACCAGCAACCGCTGCCCCGGCGCGCCGGTGGACTGGTGCCGCGCAGCCCTCAAGGCGGGGCGCGGCCAGGTGCGCGCGCTGGTCGTCAATGCCGGCAATGCCAACGTCTTCACCGGCAGGGCAGGCCGGGCCTCGTGTGCGCGCACCGCGGCCGCGGCCGCGAAACTTGCCGGCTGCGGCGCCAAGGAGGTGATGCTGGCCTCGACCGGCGTCATCGGCCAGACCCTTCCCGATGACCGGATCACGGCGATCCTGCCGGCGCTGCACCAGGCGGCGCAGGAGGATGCCTGGGCCGACGCGGCGCGCGCGATCATGACCACCGACACCTTTGCCAAGGGCGCCAGCCGCACGGCACGGATCGGGCGCAGGACCGTGACGATCACCGGCATCGCCAAGGGCAGCGGCATGATCGCGCCCGACATGGCGACCATGCTGTGCTTCATCGCGACCGACGCGCAGATCCCCGCCTCGCTGCTGGCCAGGCGGCTGAAGCAGGGCATCGCCGGCAGTTTCAACAGCACCACGGTCGACAGCGACACCTCGACTTCCGACACCGTGCTGCTGTTCGCGACCGGGCAGGCGAAGCACCCGCGCATCACCGCCCGCGACGATGCGATGCTGAAGGATTTCGGAAGCGCGCTCGATGAGCTGCTGATGGAGCTCGCGCTGGCCGTGGTGCGCGACGGCGAAGGCGCGCAGAAACTGATCCGCATCGACGTCGCCGGCGCAAGGAGCGCCGAGGGCGCGCGGCGCGTGGCCCTCGCCATCGCCAACAGCCCCCTGATCAAGACGGCCATCGCCGGCGAGGACGCGAACTGGGGTCGCGTCGTGATGGCGGTCGGCAAGTCGGGCGAGCGGGTGAACCGCGACCGGCTCTCGATCGCCATGGGCGGGGTATGGATGGCGCGGAACGGCACGGTGGTCGACGGCTACGACGAAGCCCCAGTGGTTGCCCACATCAGGGGCCGCGAGATCCATATCGAGGTCGATCTCGGTGGCGGAAGCGCTAGAAGCACCGTGTTCACCTGCGACCTGACGCACGGCTACATCGACATCAATGCCAGCTACCGCAGCTGAGGCAGCGCTGTTCCAGCCGCTGCTGACCGATCGGCTCAGGCTGCGCGCGCTGGAACCCGGGGATGCACCCGACCTGTTCCGCTTGATCAACGATTTCGAGGTCTCGAAACAGCTGGCGCGCGTGCCGTTCCCCTATCCCCGCGACCTCGCCGATGAATGGATCCTGCGCACCCGTGCCTGCCTCGGCGATGGCAGCGCGATCCAGCTTGCGATCGCCGGGCGCGACGAGTCGGTACTGCTGGGCGGCATCGGCATCGAGATCGACCGCGACAAGCGCGAGGCCGAGCTCGGCTACTGGGTGGCGCGGCGCTACTGGGGCCACGGGGTTGCCGGCGAGGCGGCCGGGCGGCTGACCAGCTGGGCGCTCGCCAACCTGGATATCGACCGCGTGATCGCGCGCGCCGCCCTCGACAACCCGGCCAGCCACCGGGTGCTGGCGAAGGCGGGCTTCAGCGTGACCGGAGAGGGCGAGAGTTTCTCGATGGCACGCGGCGAGGCGCGGCGTGTCAGCATCCATGTCGCGATCCGGGCGCCGGCGCGCCGGCCGGAGCCGCCGCACGACCCGGTACCCGGCCAGGAGGGGGCGGTGCCGACGCTCCTGGTCAGCGCGGTGGCGCTGATCGATTCCGACACCCGCGTGCTGCTTGCCCGCCGCCCGGAAGGCAAGGCGCTGGCCGGGCTGTGGGAGTTCCCGGGCGGCAAGGTGCGTCGGGGCGAAACCCCCGAAGCCGCGCTGATCCGCGAACTGAAGGAGGAGCTCGACATCGATGTCTCGGCCGCCTGCCTCGCCCCCTTCACCTTTGCAAGCCACGCCTATGCGGATTTCCACCTGCTGATGCCGCTTTTTCTGTGCCGGCGCTGGCACGGGCGGCCGCGCGGCCTGGAAGGCCAGAGCCTGGCCTGGGTGGCACCGCAGCGGCTCGCCGACTATGCCGTGCCGCCGGCCGACCGGCCGCTGCTGGCGATGCTGCG
>JADYYZ010000424.1 GCA_020853405.1 Acetobacteraceae bacterium | reverse complement strand
TACTGGTTCTCCATCAGTTCGCCGACCGAACGCACGCGGCGGTTGCCCAGATTGTCGATGTCGTCGATCTGGCCGCGCCCGTCCTTCAGCTCGTGCAGCGTCCTGACCACCGCCATGATGTCGGCCTTGCGCAGCGTGCGCACGTGGTCGGGCACGTCTTCCAGGCTGAAGCCGAGCCGCATGTTCATCTTGACCCGGCCGACCGCGGACAGGTCGTAGCGCTCGGGGTCGAAGAACAGGCCGCGGAACAGCGTCTCGGCGGTATCAGGGGTGGGCGGCTCGCCGGGGCGCATCACGCGATAGATGTCGAGCAGCGCCTCGTCGCGGTTGCTGTTCTTGTCGAGCACCAGCGTGTTGCGCAGCCAAGGCCCGTGCGTCTGGTCGATGTCGAGCGTCGGCAGCTCGGTGATGCCCGCCTCCTCGATGGCGGAGAGCCTGGCATCGGCGAGCTCCTCGCCCGCCTCGGCCCAGATCTCGCCGGTCTCGAGGTTGACCAGGTCCTCGGCGACGAAGCGGCCGAGCAGGTCGGCGCGCCCGACCAGCACCTCGGTGGTGCCCTCGTCGGCGATCTTCTTGGCCGTGCGCGGCGTGAGTTTGGTGCCGGCCGGCGCGAGCTCCCTGCCGGTATGGGCATCGACCAGCGCGTCGTTCAGGCGGAGGTTGCGGAACGCCGCCGGGTCAAAGGCGCGGCTCCAGCCCTTGGCGCCGCGGGTGAAGCTCACCTTGGTGTAGAACTGCGCGAGGATCTCCTCGGCGTCCTGGCCGCGCACCTCGCCGGGTTCGAACTCCTCGCCGCGCGCCTCGCGCGCCGCCCTCAGCGCCTCGGTCGCGGCACTCTCCAGCGCATAGAGCAGCGTCGTCACCGGCAGTTTGCGCCGCCGGTCGATGCGCACATAGAGGTGATCCTTGGCGTCGAACTCGAAATCAAGCCACGAGCCGCGATAGGGGATCACCCGCGCGGCGAACAGGTACTTGCCGCTGCTGTGCGTCTTGCCCTTGTCGTGGTCGAAGAAGACGCCCGGGCTGCGGTGCATCTGGCTGACGATCACGCGCTCGGTGCCGTTGATGATGAAGGTGCCGTTGTCCGTCATCAGCGGCATGTCGCCCATGTAGACGTCCTGCTCCTTGATGTCGCGGATGGAGCGGGCGCCGGTATCCTCGTCGAGGTCCCAGACGATCAGGCGCAGCCTGACCTTCAGCGGCGCGGCGAAGGTCAGCCCGCGCTGGATGCATTCCTCGACGTCGTATTTCGGGTCCTCGAAATCGTACTGGACGAATTCCAGGCGGCCGCGGCCGCCGAAATCGTCGATCGGGAAGACGCCCTTGAACACCTCCTGAAGGCCGGCATGCAGGCGCCCATCCGCCTTCACGTGCATCTGCAGGAAGGTCTCGTAGCTGGCGCGCTGCACCTCGATCAGGTTCGGCATCGGCGCCACTTCGGGGATCCTGCCGAAACTCTTGCGGATCCGCTTGCGTCCGGTGAAACTCTTGGTGATCGCGTTCATGCCGCCTTTTCCATCCTGCCCAATCATCGGCCGCCCAATCATCGGCCCGCCGATCATCGGCAGGGTGGGAGGCTCCCCGCCGACCAGTCCAGGCACGCAAAGCCGTTCCGCTGGACTGCCACCGGCCATCCAGGCACCCCGCCGGACCATTCCAGGGTCCGCCCGCGGGCGGGGGCGCGCGGGCACAAGCGTTCAGAAACGGCGATGCGGGCGGGGGTTGATACCCCCACCCGCGCCATGCCGTATCTAAGTCAGACGCTGCCGGTCGCGATCACTTGACCTCGACGCTGGCGCCCTGCTCCTCGAGCACCTTCCTGATCTTCTCCGCCTCTTCCTTGTTGACGCCCGCCTTCACTTCCTTCGGCGCGCCCTCGACCAGGTCCTTGGCCTCCTTCAGGCCAAGCCCGGTGATCGCCCGGACCTCCTTGATGACATTGATCTTCTTGTCGCCCGCCTTGGCCAGGATGACGGTGAACTCGGTCTGCACCTCGGCCGCCGGTGCCGCCGCGGCCGCCGCGCCGCCAGCCGCCACCGCCGCGACCGCCACCGGGGCAGCCGCGGACACGCCCCATTTCTCCTCGAGCAGCTTGGAAAGCTCCGCCGCTTCGAGAACAGTCAGATTGCTGAGCTCGTCAACGAGCCGCGCCAGATCAGCCATGTGTGTGTATCCTCAATCTAAGGCTTGGTTCAGTGAATGCAAGATGGCTGCCGCAACCGGCAATTGTCCGCCCTGCATGGTTCGAATCGGGTCGCGAAATCCCGTTCAGGCCGCCTCCGCCCTGGAAGCATCCTTCTCGGCATAGGCCGAGAACACCCGCGCGAGCTGGCCTGCCGGTGCCTGCAGCACGCCAGCGACCTTGGTCGCGGGCGCCTGGAGCAGGCCGAGAAGCTTTGCCCGCAGGCTGTCGAGCGACGGCAGTTCCGCCAGCGCCCTGATGCCTGCTTCATCCAGCGTGCGCGCCCCAAGCGCGCCGCCGACGATGGAAAGTTTCTCGTTCGACCTGGCGAACTCCACCGCCACCTTGGCCGCTGAAACCGGGTCCGACGACCACGCGAGCGCGGTCGGACCCTTCAGCAGCGGCCTGATGGCGGTGAACCGGGTGCCTTCCAGGGCACGGCTGGCCAGGCGGTTCTTCGCAACCTTGTAGGTCGCCCCGGCGGCCTTCATCCTGCGCCGCAGTTCCGACACCTCGGCGACCGAAAGCCCGCCATTGCGGGTGATCACCAGGGAGTCGGCTTCGGCGAAGACCTTGGCCAGCGAGGCGACAAGGGCCTGCTTTTCCGTCCTGTCCAAATCCCGTCTCCGTCGGGCCGGAGGCAAAGCCGCCGCCGGCCGGTTGCACCTGGGGGCTTTGCACCCCCGTTCGCCTGTCCGTGAGATCAACCAAGCCTTCCGGGGATGGCCCCGGAAATCCGGTCTCCCGTCTGCCGCGAGCCCCGGATCGACCCGGGATCAAGGAAGGCGCACTTCCGCTTGCGGTCTCGGACAGGTTCTCTGGGGCCCCTTTTCGCCCCTGACCCGCGACCCCACGCGCGGGGGTCGCGAATTCCTTGTGTCGCCGGCCGCCCTCTCAGGCAGCCAGCGAGGCGAGATCGACCTTCACCCCCGGCCCCATGGTGCTGCTGAGCGAGACCTTCTTCACATAGGTGCCCTTGGCGCCGGTGGGCTTCGCTTTGGTGATGGCGTCGATGAAGGCCCGCGCGTTCTCGAGGATGCGGTCCTCGGCGAACGAGGCCTTGCCGATGCCGGCGTGCACGATTCCTGCCTTCTCGGCGCGGAACTCGACCTGGCCCGCCTTGGCGGCCGAGACCGCGCCCTTCACGTCCATGGTGACGGTGCCCAGTTTCGGGTTCGGCATCAGGCCGCGCGGGCCCAGCACCTTGCCGAGCCGGCCGACCAGCGCCATCAGGTCAGGGGTGGCGATGCAGCGGTCGAACGGCATGTCGCCGGCCTGCACCTTCTCGGCCAGGTCCTCGGCGCCGACCAGGTCGGCACCGGCGGCCGTTGCCTCCTCGGCCTTGGCGCCGCGCGCGAACACCGCGACGCGAAGCGTCTTGCCGGTGCCAGCGGGCAGGCTCAGCATGCCGCGCACCATCTGGTCGGCGTGGCGCGGATCGATGCCGAGATTCATCGAGATCTCGATGGTTTCGTCGAATTTCGAACTGGCATTTGCCTTGACCAGCTTCACCGCCTCGGCCAGCCCATAGGCCCGGCCGGTATCGACGGCGGCGGCCAGTGCCTTGCGCTTTTTCGTCGGCTTCGCCATCACTCAGCCCTCCACCACGTCGAGCCCGATCGAACGGGCCGAGCCAGCCAGCATGCGCACGGCTGCCTCGATGTCGGTGGTGTTCATGTCCTGCAGCTTCTGGCTGGCGATCTCGCGCAGCTGCTGGGTGGTCACCTTGCCGACCTTGGCCCCCTTGCCGGTGGTCTGGCTGCCCTTCTCGACCTTGGCAGCCTTCATCAGGAAATAGGTGTTGGGCGGCGTCTTGGTGACGAAGCTGAAGGTGCGGTCGGCATAGGCGGTGATCACCACGGGCACCGGCATGCCAGGTTCCATGCCCTGGGTTGCGGCGTTGAATTCCTTGCAGAACGCCATGATGTTGAGGCCGCGCTGGCCGAGCGCCGGCCCCACGGGGGGCGAGGGGCTGGCCTTGCCGGCGGGTATCTGCAATTTGATGTAGCCAGCGATCTTCTTCGCCAAGGGTCACCTCTTTTGGCGCCCCGCGGGGCCGCGCCAAAAGGCCGCGGTTCAACCGGGCGGCGCCCCATGGCTCCACCCTCCCGCGTCCCGGAAGCGGGGGCATATAGCGGGGGGGC
>JADYYZ010000423.1 GCA_020853405.1 Acetobacteraceae bacterium | reverse complement strand
GGCGGCATGCCCGGCATTTCCACCTTGTGGAAACCGGGCGGCACCCTGAAATTCTCGTCGGGTTGCCTCGCGAGGCTGATCTCGGTCGCCTCGATCCTGCCGCTCGTGCCATCGCGGGTCCATTCGGCGCGCAGCGTGATGCCGTCGTCGGTCGCGCAGGCGGTGCCGCGCTGCTGGGCGCCCTCCAGCATGCGCCAGACCGTGCAGGGCGTGCCGGCGACGCGGTCGCTGCCCGCGCGCTCGAAACGGTAGCGGTCGGTGTCAGCCCAGGGCGGGCGGCTCTCGCCGCCGGTCATCACGAAATAGACCCGCGCCTCGGTGTTGATCATCGTCATGCTGCCGCGGGCCATGTCGATCAGCATGATCATGCCGTCCGCGCCGTCAGGTTGCAGCCGCTGCATCCGGCTCGCTGCCTGATAGGAAATCCGCATGCCGTGGCCGGGCATCCCGCCCTCGGTGCGGTAGGTGATCGCGAAGTCCCGCTTGGGCGCGCGCTCGGGCTGCGAAGCGGCAGGCAGCGCCAGCGCAAGGACGGCGCCAGCGGCGAGCAGGGCGGCGCGGTTCGCGAAGGGTCGCATCTCTGATAGCCTCCGTCGCTGTTGGGTTTGCTCAGCCGCCCGGATGGGGCGCGCGCGAGGTGGTGCGCATCAGGGCGATCTCGGCCGACAGCGGGGCAAGATCGGGATCGGGCACGAAGGTGGCGGGCACGGTCAGCGCGTGCGCAAGCCGGCGGCGGTATTCCAGGCGGGGGATCTCCCGCGCGCCGAACTGCGCCAGGTGGTCGGTGACGAACTGCGTATCCAGCAGCACGAAGCCGCCCAGCCGCAGCCGCGCCACCAGGTGCACCAGCGCCGTCTTGGAGGCGTCGCGGGCGCGCGAGAACATGCTTTCGCCGATGAACACCCCGCCGAGGGCGACGCCGTACAACCCGCCCGCCAGCTGCCCGTCTGCCCAGGCCTCGACGCTGTGCGCGTGGCCCATCCGGTAAAGCGCGCTGAACAGGCGGAAGATGTCACGGTTGATCCAGGTTTCCGGCCGGTCGGGCGCGGGCGCCGCGCAGCCTTCCAGCACCGCCTCGAAGGCGCTGTCGCAGCGCACCTCGAACGCCCCCCCAAGCACCGTGCGATAGAGCCGCCTTGGAAGGTGGAAACGGTCGAGCGGCTGGATGCCGCGCATCGGCGGGTCGAGCCAGTGCAACCGGTCGGCGTCGCGCCGCTCGGCCATCGGAAACAGGCCGATGCGATAGGCACGCAGCAGCAGTTCCGGCGTGACCTCGGTCTGGCCGCGCCGGTCGGCCATCTCAGCCGCCCGACCGCCCGCCGCCGCCGGAGACGAACTGCTCCAGCCAGTGGATCGTGTAGTCGCCGTTGACGAAGTCGGCGGCCGCGGCGATCTGCCGGTGCAACGGCAGCGTCGTGGTCAGGCCGTCGATCACGAACTCATCGAGCGCGCGGCGCAGGCGCATCAGCGCTGCCTCGCGGCTGGGGCCGTGCACCACCAGCTTGGCAACCAGGCTGTCGTAATAGGGCGGCACGGCATAGCCGGAATAGAGCGCACTATCGACCCGCACGCCAAGCCCTCCCGGCGCGTGATAGGCGGCGACCCGGCCCGGCGTCGGGATGAAGCTTCGCGGGTCCTCGGCGGTCACCCGGCACTCGATGGCGTGGCCCTCGAAGCGGATCTCGTCCTGGCCGTAGCCGAGCGGGCTGCCGGCGGCAATGCGGATCTGCTCGCGCACCAGGTCGACGTTGCAGACCATCTCGGTGACCGGGTGCTCCACCTGCAGGCGGGTGTTCATCTCGATGAAGGCGAACTGGCCATCCTGATAGAGGAATTCCAGCGTGCCGGCGTTGCGGTAGCCGATCTTCGCCAGCGCCGCGGTTGCCCTGGCGCCCAGTTCGTCGCGCTCGGCGCGGTTGAGCGCGGGGCTGCCGGCTTCCTCGACCAGTTTCTGGTGGCGCCGCTGGAGGCTGCAGTCGCGTTCCCCGAAATGCACCACGCTGCCGAGATTGTCGGCCAGCACCTGCAGTTCGATGTGGCGCGGGTTGTCGAGGTATTTCTCCATGTAGACCGCGTCGTCGCCGAACGCCGCCCGTGCCTCGGCGCGGGCGATGCGGAAGGCATCCTCGAGCGCGGCCGGGTTCTCTGCGACCTTCATGCCGCGCCCGCCGCCGCCGGCGGCGGCCTTGACCAGCACCGGATAGCCGATCGCCTCGGCCACCTGGCGGGCCTGGTCGAGACCCTCCAGCGCGCCGTCGCTGCCGGGCACCAGCGGCACGCCGAGGTTCCTCATGGTCTGCTTCGCGGCGATCTTGTCGCCCATCATGCGGATATGCTTCGGGCTGGGGCCGATGAAGGCGAAGCCGTGGCTTTCCACGATCTCGGCGAAATCGGCGTTCTCCGACAGGAAGCCGTAGCCGGGGTGGATCGCGTCCGCCCCGGTGATCGTGGCCGCCGAGATCAGGGCGGGGATGTTGAGGTAGGAATCGCGGGCACTCGGCGGGCCGATGCAGACGCTTTCGTCGGCCAGCCGCACATGCATGGCGTTCAGGTCGGCGGTCGAATGCACCGCCACCGTCAGGATGCCCATCTCGCGGCAGGCGCGGTTGATGCGCAACGCGATCTCGCCGCGGTTGGCGATCAGCACCTTCTCGAACATCGGCTCGGCGCGCGTCGCTCGCTACTCGATCAGCATCAGCACCTCGGCGTATTCCACCGGGGAGCCGTCGGCGACCAGGATGCGGCTGACCGTGCCGGAGCGGTGCGCCTTGATCTGGTTGAAGGTCTTCATGGCTTCGATCAGCAGCACGGTCTGGCCCTCGCTCACCTGTTCGCCGGGCTGGGCAAAGGGCTTGCCGCCGGGGTCCGGGCGCAGCCAGGCGACGCCGACCATCGGCGACTTGAGCGCGCCCGGATGCTCGGCGGCCACCGGGGCGGCACCTGCCGGCATCGCGGGCGGTTCGGCCGGCGCCAGCTGTGCCGGGGCGGGCGCCGGCGGCGGCCCGGCCACGGCATACGCGCCAGGCAGCTGGGCGCGGGCCACCCGCACCCGCGAATCGCGTTCGGCGATCTCGATCTCGGCGAGCCCCGTCTCCTCCAGCAGTTTCGCGAGCTGGCGGATCGCCTCGGCGTCGATCTGCATGCCTCGCCTCATGTTCCCTGGTCCCTGAGGATGCCGGCGAGCGCCCTGAGCGCCAGCGCGTAGCCCTCGATGCCCAGGCCGATGATGCTGCCGGCGGCGGCGGCGGCAACGTAGGAATGGTGCCGGAAGGTTTCGCGGCGGTGGATGTTGGAAATGTGCACCTCGATCGCCGGCACCTCGGCCGCCATCAGCGCATCGACGATGGCGATGCTGGTATGGGTGTAGGCGCCCGGATTGATCACGATGCCGCGCGCGGTGCCGCGGCAGGCCTGGATGCGCTCGACCAGCGCCCCCTCGTGGTTCGACTGGAAGCACTCGACCATCATCCCCAGCGCCTCGCCCTCGCGCCGGCACAGCGCCTCGACATCGGCAAGCGTCGCCGCGCCGTAGATCTTCGGCTGGCGGAGGCCGAGCATGTTCAGATTGGGGCCGTTGATGACGGCGACCGAGTGCGGCACGGGGGAGCTCGCTCAACCGGGTGGAGTGGTTGGGAGGGTCGCTAGCACGGGGCCTTCCCGCGCCGCAAATGCCGCCACATATATCGCGCCATGAGTTCCCCCCCTTCCCTGGTCCCCTCCCTGGCGATCACGGTCAATGGCGAGATGCGCCGGCTCGATGGCCCGCTGTCGGTCGCCGGCCTGCTCGCCGCCCTCGGCCTCGATGCGCGCAAGGTGGCGGTCGAGCGCAATCTCGAGATCGTGCCGCGCAGCCTCTATGCCAGCGCGAGCCTTGCCGACGGCGACCGGCTGGAAATCGTGCATTTCATCGGCGGCGGCGGGCCGGCCGACCCGGGCGAGGATGCCTGGACGGTGGCGGGGCGGACATTCCGCTCGCGCCTGATCGTCGGCACCGGCAAATACAAGGACTTCGCCGAGACCGCTGCGGCGATCACCGCATCGGGGGCGGAAATGGTCACGGTCGCGGTGCGGCGGGTGAACCTCGCCGACCCCGGCGCACCGATGCTGCAGGACTTCGTCGATCCCTCGCGCTACACCTACCTGCCGAATACCGCCGGCTGCCACACCGCCGAGGACGCGGTCCGAACGCTGCGGCTGGCCCGCGACGCCGGCGGCTGGAACCTGGTGAAGCTCGAGGTGCTGGGGCCGCCGCCGACGCTCTATCCCGACATGCAGGAAACCCACCGGGCGCTCGATGTGCTGGTCAAGGACGGCTTCCAGGTGATGGTCTACTGCACCGACGACCCGGTCGCGGCGCGGCGGCTGGAGGAAGCAGGCGCGGTCGCGATCATGCCGCTGGGCGCGCCGATCGGCTCGGGCCTTGGCATCCAGAACCGGGTGACGATCGGGCTGCTGGTGGCCCAGGCGAAGGTGCCGGTGCTGGTCGATGCCGGGGTCGGCACCGCCAGCGACGCCACGGTGGCGATGGAGCTCGGCTGCGACGCGGTGCTGATGAACACCGCGATCGCGCATGCGCGCGATCCGGTGCGGATGGCGCGCGCGATGAAAGCCGCGATCGAGGCCGGGCGCGATGCCTTCCTGGCGGGCCGGATGGCCGCGAAATCCTATGCCGACCCGTCGAGCCCGACCGCCGGGCTGATCGGGACCAGGCCGTGATCCGGCGCCTTGTAGTGGTACTGGTACTGGCCGCCCTGCTGTGCTGGCCGCTGGCCGAGGCCGCGGCCCAGCCTCCGCCCGCTGCGACACCGCCCGCTGCGACACCGCCGGCCGCAGCACCACCGGCCGCGACACCCCCTGCCCCCGACGCCCAGCGCCAGCATTCCGATGCCCTGCTGCGTGCCTTCGACCAGCTGATGGCGGGCGAGCCGGCGATCGCGCTCGAACTCGCCGACGCCGCGCTGGCCCGGGCGCCGGACGATCTGTTCGCGCGTGCCATCCGCGGCCTCGCGCTGATGGAACTCGGCCGCGCGCAGGAAGCGGAAGCCGACGCCGATATCCTGATCCAGGCCGACCCCGGCGAGCCGGGATCGTGGGTGCTGCGCGCCCGCGCCCGCCTTGCCCAGGGCAAGTTCGAGGGCGCCATGGCCGACACCGGCTCGGCGCTCCGGCTGGTGCCCGACCACGCGCTGGCCCTGGAGGTACGTGGCTGGGCCAGGCTCTATGACGACGATCCCGGCGCTGCCGTGGCCGATTTCACCGCCTCGCTCGCGGCCGAGCCCGACCGGCCGAGCGCACGGCGCGGCCTGGTGCAGAGCCTGTCCGAGCTCGGCCGGCCGGAGGACGCGCTGCGCACGCTGGCGCCCTGGCTTGCCGAGGCGCCCGATGACGCCGAACTGCTGGCCGACCAGAGCGCGCTCTTGCGCATGCTGGGCCGGCTGGAGGCCGCGCGCGAGGCCGCCGAGCACGCGCTGCGCGAGGACCCGATCAGCCGCAACGCGCTCTATCAGCGGGCGCGGCTGCTGGCGATCGAGGGCAAGCTCGCCGACGCCCAGGCCGACCTCGACAAGGCGCTGGAGGTGCGGCCGGGCGACTTCGCGGTGCTGGTGCAGCGCTGCATCGTGCGCATCCGGCGCGGCGATGCCGACGGCAGGAAGGATTGCGAGGCAGCGACCGGCCAGCGCTCCCGCCCGGCCGACCAGGCCTTCGTCGAGACCGCGCTGGCCGGGCTTGCGCTGCTCGGCGACGATGACGGGGCGGCCCGGCTGGCGGTGGACCGGGCACTCGCCGCCAGCCCGCGCGAGGCGGTGGCCAGGTGGCTCGATGGCCTGCTGCGCGCCCGCGCCGGCGATCCGGCGGGCGCGCGTGCCGCATTCGCCGCGGCGCGCATGCTGCGCCCGGATGCCGGCGAACTCGCGCGCGACCTGTTCGGCCCCGATCTGCCTGCCGCTGACCTGCGCCCGCCGCCGCGCTGAGCAGACCGCCCTGCGCGCGCCGCATGGCGGCGGCTACCTGATTTCCCGGGTGCGACTCGATTTTTCCTTGGACCTGCCGCCCGGCACGCCATATACGCCCCCCTAGACGCAGACACGCACGTGCCGCTGGCCCCGTGGGCTCTCGCCCCAGTGGTTTACGCAACGACGTCAAGTGTTCTGGCAACCCCGGATGGGGCCGCGGCTGGGGCCGACGCACCCGGCGGATCACATCCGGCACTCGCTTGGTCGCTGGTTCGTTCGACCGTTTCGTTCACCACGGGGTGTCGCCTCGCTCAGGCACCCCGGCAGTCCGGGCCTTCCGGGGAAGGGCAGTGCGATGACGCCCAGGATCGCGCGCTTTCTGGCCGACCACGATGTCGTGACGCCGGCGCTGGTTTTTGATCTCGACCGGGTCGAGACGAATTATCGTGCCATCAAGGCAGCGATGCCGCACGCGGCGGTGCATTATGCGGTGAAGGCAAACCCGGCGCCGCAGATCCTCGGCCGCCTGGTCGGGCTGGGCAGCCATTTCGATGCCGCCTCGATCGAGGAGGTCGAGCTGTGCCT
>JADYYZ010000422.1 GCA_020853405.1 Acetobacteraceae bacterium | reverse complement strand
TGCGGGTGGTGGCCGTGGGCCTGGCCGGCGCGGTTGCGTTCGTCGTGGCCCACCTGGTGGCCGGGCCGCGGCGCACGTTGCAGACGGCGCGCGCCCTGGCCGCCCTGGTTCGCGCCCGCCGCGCTGTGTGAGGCGCCTCTGTTCGGCCCGACCCGGGTTCCCGGGGGTGGGCCGATTGGCGGAGGGCAGCAGGGCGCGACCCGGCGGCCGCCTTCCGGTTCGCAGCCGGCACCTAGCCTGCCGCGATGGTCGCGCGCACCCGCGACAGTGCGTAGCCGAACAGGGCGCCCCCGATCGCCACGAGCGCCAGGAACTGCGGCCACACCACGGCAAGTCCGGCGCCGCGATACAGCACCGCCTGGGCGATGATCACGAAATGCGTCGTGGGGGCAGCCTGCATCACCAGCTGTACGGCCTGCGGCATGCTCTCGCGCGGTGTGACGCCGCCCGAAAGCATCTGCAGGGGCAGCATAGTCAGGATCACCAGCAGGCCGAACTGCGGCATCGAGCGCGAGATGGTCGCGAGGAAAATGCCCAGCGACGTGGTGGCGAACAGGTGCAGCGCCGCACCCGCCAGGAACAGTGGCACCGAACCCTCGATCGGCACGCGCAACAGTCCTTGCACCACGAACATCAGCGATGCCGCCATCGCCGCCAGCACCACCAGCGCCATCGACCAGACTTTGGCCATCATGATCTCGAACGGCGTCACCGGCATCACCAGCAGGTGCTCGATCGTGCCGTGCTCACGCTCGCGGATCAGGGCGGCGCCGGTCAGGACCAGCGCCAGCATCGTCACGTTGTTGACCAGCTGGATGATCGCGCCGAACCACATCTTGTTCAGTTCCTGATTGAAGCGCGTGCGCAGCACCAGGTCGATGTCGGGCGCGGCGGTGCCGCGATAGCGCCGCACGAAGGCAGCGACCTCGTTGGCGACGATGGTCTGGATGTATCTGCTGCCAGTGAAGGCCTGGCTCATCCGCGTGGCATCGACGTTCAGCTGAAGCGCCGGTACCCGCCCGGCCAGCACGTCGCGCTGAAAGGATGGCGGGATGCCGAGTGCGAACGTGTCGGCACCGGCATCCATGCGCGCATCCATCTCGGCCGCGGTGATCATCGCGGGCGGCAGGAAGAAGGGCGGATAGAAGGCTTCCGCGATGCGCAGGGCAAGCGGCGAGCGGTCCTCGTCGACGATGGCGATCGGCGCGCGGTTCAGCGTTTCCGGGATGGCGGTTGCGCCGGAATAGACGGCCACCGTGAAGGCATAGACGATCAGCGCCAGCATCACCGGGTCGCGCCGCAGACTGCGCAGCTCCTTCACCCCCAGATGGAGCATGTTGGAGAGCCGCACCACGCCTAGCCCTCCTGCTTCTTCAAGAGCAGCGCTGCCAACCCCACCAGCAGCGGTGCTGCGATCAGCAGCGGCCCGAACGAGGCATGCAGGTCGGCGAAGCCCAGTGCCTTGGAAAACACGCCGCGGGTGATCACCATATAGTGGGTGGTGGGGTAGATCTGCCCGATCAACTTCGCGCCGCCCTGGAGCGAGGCGACGGGATCGGTCATACCGGAAAACTGCGTGGCCGGCAGCACGGAAAGGATCGCGGTGCCGAAAATGGCAGCGATCTGGCTGCGCATGAAGACCGAGATGACCATGCCCATCGCCGTCGACGCCACGGTATAGAGCAGGGTCGCCAGCGCCAGCGCCGCGAAACTTCCCTTAAGCGGCACCGCGAACACGAACACGGCGAGCGCCACCAGCAGCAGGAAATTCAGCATCGCCAGCACCACATAGGGCAGCTGCTTGCCCAGGATGAACTCCAGCCGCGTGGTGGGCGTGACGTATAGATTGACGATCGAGCCCAGTTCCTTCTCGCGCACCACCGAAAGCGCGGTCAGCATGGCTGGGATCAGCATCAGCACCACCGGGATCATCGCCGGCACCATCGAGACCAGGCTGCGCACATCGGGGTTGTAGCGGAAACGGGTCTCAATGGTGGCGAGCGTTGCACTGCCGTCCTTCGTGTGCGCCGCCAGCCATTGCGCGTGCATCCCCTGAACGTAGCCGCGCACCGTCTCGGCGCGCTGGGGCATCGCGCCGTCGATCCAGGCGCCGATCTGTACCGGCCTGCCGCGGGCGACGTCGCGCGCATAGCCTGCTGGAATCTCGATTGCAAGGGCGAGCTCGCCGGCGCGCATCCGGCGATCGAGGTCGGCATAGTCGAGGATCGGCGCCTTCTCGACGAAATAGCGCGAGCCGCCGATGTCGAAGGCGTAGTCGCGGCTGAGCGTCGTCTGGTCGCGGTCCAGCACGGCGAAGGTCAGGTCCTCGACATCCATGTTGATGCCGTAGCCCATGATCAGCATCAGGAAGATGCTGCCCAGCAGCGCCATGGCAGCGCGTACCGGGTCGCGCCGCAGCTCCAGCGACTCCAGCCGTGCGTAGCTCAGCATGCGCCGGGGATCGAAGTTCTTCGGCCGCGGGTGCGCGTGCACGTCAGTGGCCGGCGTGGCGGCAGGCGGCGGTGCCCGGGAAGGCGCATTGGCGCCCGCCTCCTGCAGCCAGGCGATGAACGCCTGCTCCAGGTTCGCCACCCCGCGCTCGCGCATCAGCGCTTCGGGCGTGTCGCTGACCAGCACCTTGCCCGCATGCATCAGCGAGATGCGGTCGCACCGTTCGGCCTCGTTCATGAAGTGGGTGGAGATGAAGATGGTCACGCCGTCGCGCCGCGAGAGCTCGACCAGGATGCGCCAGAAGGCATCGCGCGCCACCGGATCGACGCCCGATGTCGGCTCGTCCAGGATCAGCATTTCCGGCTTGTGGATCATCGCGACCGCCAGCGACAGGCGCTGGCGCTGCCCCATCGGCAGCGCGTCGGGCAGCACATCCATGAGTTTCGCAAGACCGAAGCGCTGCGCCATTTCCCGCACGCGCCCTTCGATCTCCGGCCCCGGCACGCTGAACAGGCGCGCGTGCAGCTCAAGGTTCTGCCGCACGGTCAGTTCGGAATAGAGCGAGAAGCCCTGCGACATGTAGCCGACGCGCCGTCGGGTCGAGAGGTCGCCGGCATCGACGACGTGGCCGAACAGTTTCGCCTCGCCCTCGCTCGCCGGCAGCAGGCCGGTCAGCATCTTCATCGTGGTCGTCTTGCCGCAGCCGTTCGATCCCAGGAAGCCGAAGATTTCGCCGCGGCCGATGCGGAAACTCACGTGGTCGACGGCCACGAAGTCGCCGAAGCGCCGCGTCAGCCCCGTCGCTTCGATCGCGATCTCGTGCGACGCGCCCTGCGCCAGGGGAGGGATCTCCACGGCGACGTGGCACGCACGCTCGGCTTGCGGCAACAGCGCGATGAAGGCTTCCTCCAGCGTCTTCGCACCCGCGCGTTCCAGCAACGCCCCGGGGCTGCCGGTCGCCAGCACCCGGCCGGCATCCATCGCGGCCAGCCAGTCGAAGCGGCCCGCCTCCTCCATATAGGCGGTGGCGACCAGCACGCTCATGCCCGGGCGGCCGGCTCGGATCGCGTCGATCAGGTCCCAGAACTGCCGGCGGCTGAGCGGATCGACGCCCGTGGTCGGCTCGTCCAGGATCAGCAGGTCGGGGTCATGGATCAGCGCGCAGCACAGGCCGAGTTTCTGCTTCATGCCGCCCGAAAGCTTGCCGGCCGGGCGGTCGATGAACGGCGAAAGCCCGGTGCTGGCGGTGAGCTCGCCGATACGGCGCGCGCGTTCTGCGGCATCATGCCCGAACAGGCGGCCGAAGAACTCCAGGTTCTCGGCTA
>JADYYZ010000421.1 GCA_020853405.1 Acetobacteraceae bacterium | reverse complement strand
CCGCGGCGCGGCGGGCGCGTTCGTGCTGGATGGTCCCGAGCTCGGGGTCGAGCAGCCAGGGCCTGGCCTTGCGGGCAACGCCGGCAAGCCCGGCCTGCTGCACTGCGATCGGAAGCGGGCTCCAGGCGGCAGCGTTCAGGTAGCAGACCTCGCGCGGCAGATCGAATTTCTCGCGCTGACTTGCCAGCATCTCGGGTCTCCCTTGGGCGGGTGGGCGGATCAGGGCAGGGATGCCGGCCGCCGGTTCCCCGCGCGCTGTGCATTTAGCCCTGCCCGCACCGGCCTGTCATCGGCGTGCCGGCGCGCCCTGCCCCAGGGCGCATCACCGCTAGAAGGTGATGCCCGCCTCCCGCACGAGCTTGGCCCAGCGTTCGACCTCGGTGGCCAGTTTCGCCTTGGCGTCCCGCGGCGATGCCGGGGCCACCGTGATGCCCTGCTGCGCAAGCTTGGCGCGCACTTGTTCCGAGCCGCACGCGAGCATGAGGGTGCGGCTGAGCAGGTCGACGATCGCCGGCGGCGGGCCGGCCGGCAGCAGCACGCCGTACAGTGAGGCAACCTCGAAATCCGGCAACCCTGCTTCGCGCGTCGTCGGCACGTCGGGCATGGTCGCGATCCGCTCCGCCGCCGCGACCGCCAGCACCTTCGTGCCGGCACCCCGCTGCATCATGGTTGGCGCGGTCGGGAACATCACCTTGACCTGGCCGGCGACCAGGTCGGTGATCGCAGGCGCGCCGCCACGATAGGGCACGTGCACCATTCTGGTGCCGGTCTGGCGCATGAACATCTCGGCGGCCAGATGCTCGGTCGAGCCGTTGCCGGCGGACGCGAAGGTCAGCAGGTCGGGATTGGCCTTGGCATAGGCGATGAGCTCCGCCAGCGTGGACACGGGCACGGATGGGTGGATGGCAACCACCAGCGGCACCACGCCGACGGTGCCCAGGGCAAAGAGATCCTTCTCCAGGTCCAGGCCGAAATTGTTGCCCGGGATGGCCAAGGTCATGGCGAAACTGGTGATCGGCGCCATCAGCATCACATAGCCGTCGGGCTCGGAGCGGGCGACCGCCTGGGCGCCGATGCTGCCCGATGCGCCGCTGCGGTTGTCCACCACGATCGACTGTCCGAGACGCGCGCCCATCTCCTGCGCCAGGACCCGCCCGACCAGGTCCACCGCGCCGCCGGGCGCGAACGGCACGATCATGCGCAAGGGGCGATCAGGGAAACGCTGGGCCAGGGCCGGCAGCGGCCCGGATGCCGCGATGGCGGCTGCCGCCGCGCCGAGCAGGTGCCGGCGCCCGGTATGAAACCTCTTGTCGCGACCCCTGTTCTGCATATCGCCTTCTCCCTTGCTCGTGGAATCCCAGCGGGACATCAATGCCCCGGCGCGCGCCGATGCCGGCGGGACCGGCGCGACATCAGCCGCCCCGGGCCAGCGCCAGGCCGGACTTCTCCAGGTCCCAGCATCCGTCGGTGGTGCGCGGCAGTTCCATCTTGCGCACGCGCTGCGTGGGTGTACGCGGGAAGTCGTCCACGAAGGTCACGAAGCGCGGCAGCTGGAAGC
This sequence comes from Acetobacteraceae bacterium, assembly GCA_020853405.1. GTDB lineage: Bacteria > Pseudomonadota > Alphaproteobacteria > Acetobacterales > Acetobacteraceae > JADYYZ01. The sequence continues at coordinate 5,739 of JADYYZ010000421.1, read as the reverse complement.
GCGGCAGGCGCGGCGCACACCATTGCAGCAGCTCGGGCGGTTCGAGCGTGGCGCCATCGGCAAGGCGGACGAAGATCTTGATCTCGTCCTCGCCGAGCTCGCTGGGCACGCCGACCATCGCGACCTCCTCGATGGCAGGATGGTCAAGCAGCACCCGTTCCACTTCCCAGGCGGAGATGTTGATACCGCGGCGCCGGATCGAATCCTTCGCGCGGCCACCGAACGCGAGGAAGCCTTCGGCATCGCGCTGCGCCAGGTCGCCGGTGCGGAACCAGCCGTCGCGCATGCATGCCGCGCTGGCCGCCGGGTTGCGGAAATAGCCGAGGAAGCCCAGGCGCGGGTCATGGGCACGCAGGCATAATTCGCCCACCTCGCCCGGCGCACAGACGCGGCCGGCATCATCCATCACCTGCGCATCGTACCAGGACAGTGGCTTGCCGATGGAGCCGACCCTGCCCTCCAGGTTGGCCGTAACGAATGTGACGAGTTCCGAAAGCCCGTAGCCTTCGCGGATGGCAACGCCGAACCGGTCCTCTACTGCGCGCCACAGCGTGCCCGGGCAGCCACCGCCCCAGGCGATGGCAACGCCATGCGTGCGATCCTCCGGCTGCTCCGGCTGCTTCAGCAGCATCGGCAGCACGCTGCCGAGGTAATGGACGCGCGTGGCGCCCAGCTCCCTGGCCTGTGACCAGAAGCGCGAGGCGCTGAAACGCCCCACCATGCCGAGCGTGAGCCTGCCGAGCACCGCGGCGATGACCACCGCGATGCCGGCGCCATGATGCAGTGCCTCCCACAGCATGAAGGTCTCGCCGGGCCTGGCCTCGGTCAGGCGCAGGATGGCCATCGGGCCGGCGCGCAGCGTGCGGTCGGATTTCAGCACGCCCTTGGGCGCGCCGGTCGTGCCGGAGCTCGGCGTGATGGCGATGATGTCGTCGGGCCGGGGCGCAATCGCCGGCGGTGCGGCATCGGGGTGGCTGAAGAGCAGATCGGCTGAAACGCCGCCCGGCGGCACGCTCCCGCGCCAGAACACGGCGCGCAGCGTGCCCTTCTCCAGCACCCGCGCCAGCACCGGCGCCAGCACCTCGGCGTGCTCGCCCTCGGCGACCAGGGCGTCGACGGCGAAGGCATCGAAGGGGTATTCCAGCGCCGGCCCCTTGAAGGCGGTGTTGATCGGCACGCGCACCAGCCCGACCTTGGCGAGGGCAAGGACGCAGATGATGTGGTCCGGGTGGCTGGGCAGCATCAACGCCACGCGCTCGCCCGGCTTCAGGCCCTGCGCCAGCAGCCCGTTCGCGACGCGGTTGACCGCCTCATCCAGTTCGCCAAACGACCAGGCGCGGCCGCCGAACGTACAGAAGATGCGGCCAGGATCCGTCCTTGCCTGCTCGTCCATGATCTGGCGAAGGGTCTGCTCGCCCACAGGCGGCATTGCGACCATGCGTGCTCTCCCGGCTCGGCTGGTCGGGCCTCAGCGCCCGGTGAAACGTGGGCGGCGCTTCTCGGCGAAGGCGCGTGCGCCTTCGCGCAGATCCTCGCTGTTCTCGATGCGCCGGGTGAAAGCCTCGATCTCGGCGGCGTGGCGTTCCGGTTCGCCGGTGGCCAGCGCGTTGAAGATGCGCTTGCTGGCAGCGATGGTCAGCGGCGCGCTGTCGCGCATGCCGGCGGCGAAGGCGATCGCCGCCTCGACAAGGTCGCCTTCGCTCAGCGCATCGAGAAGCCCGATGCGCTGCGCCGTCACGGCATCGATGCGTTCGCCAGAGAACATGATGCGGCGTGCCCAGCTGAGCCCGACCAGCGACATCAGTCGCGCGCATTGCGCCAGCGGATAGGTGAAGCCGAGCTTCGCCGCCGGCACCCCCAGCGAACTGGCGGGGCCGCCGACCCGGAAATCGCAGCACATGGCAAGGCTGAGGCCACCGCCGATGGCATAACCGGGGATCGCCGCGACAACCGGGAATGGCGCCTTCACGACGGCATCAAAGGCGGCCTGCAGGTCGGCGGCATAGAGCGCGGCGGCGGCGGGATCGGCGCGTGCCCTGCCGGCATCGATGATGTCGTCGCCGGCACAGAAATGCCCGCCCGCCCCGGTCAGCACCACGATGCGGGCGCGCCCTTCACGCCCCAGCTCGTCGAAGATGCTGCCCAGCCCGCGCCATGCCGCCTGGTTGCAGGCGTTGCGCTTTGCGGGGCGGTTGATGGTGACGACCGCGGCAGTCGCATCGACCCAGTCCAGCAGCACTTCCGGTGCCTCGGCCTGCGCGGCGGATAATTCACGCCCTACGGGAGCCATGTCACTGTTCGCAGTTCCATCCCGGCACGAACCGAACGGGCACCATGCCGTCATCCCAAGGTTTCATCCCGGCCTTCCCGATTTAGGCATGGGAGCGACGAGGTGCAAAGCCGACGCAGGCCCGTGACAGGGTGCGCGGCTCGTGCCGCCGCGAGGAGAATTTCAGGCGTGGGAAACCGACGGGTGTCGCCTGGGCCTGAGCCCGGCGTGGAACCACTCGACCAGGCTGACCACGTCATAGACCGGCACGTTGCAGGCATCGCGGATGGCAGCCGAGAACGGCGACAGGTTCGTGCACTCGCACACGATCGCCCCGATCGCGGGGTCGGCCGCCAGCAGGTCGCGCGCCGCCGCCAGCACCTCGGCCTCGATCGCCTCGCGCGCGATGTCGGTGCGGCCGGCGGAAATGCCGTCGCGGAACAGCTGGCCGGGCGCGAAGCCGCCGATCGCGATGTCGGCGCGCACCCCGACCGCTTCCAGCGTCGCCGCACCCAGCGCCTCGGGAGCGTAGGTCAGCACGCCGGCCGTGCGGCCCGCGGGAAGCGTCGCCTCGACCATCGGCACCTGCAGCAAGGCACTGGTCGCCACCGGCACCGGCAGCGACGCCGCCAGCTCTTTCTGGTAGAGGGCGAGGAAGCCGCAGCTGGTGGCGATGCCATCGACCCCCATCAGCACCAGCTCCTCGGCCGCGGCGCGGAACGGCGCCAGCATCGCCCCGGTGCCGAGGCGCACCATCTCGGCCGGGCTCGATTCCCGCACCACGCGATACTGCACCGGGAAGGGAAAGGTCGCGGCATTGCCGACATCGCCGGGCCAGCGGGTGAACCAGGTTTCCACCATCACCACGCCGACCACCGCGCCATGCAGGGTCTTGCGGCGATCACGCGGCCACAGCGCCATCCTCTCCTCCCTTGCGCCGCGCGATCAGCACCGCTGCGCCAAGTATCGCAAGCCCGATGCCCACCCGCGGCCATGCCGGCACCTGGTGCCACAGCCCGCAGAACAGCCCGCCGGCCAGCAGCAGCGGGCGCAGCCACAGCGGCAGCGGCCCGATCATGAACCCCATCGACGCGGCGGCCGCCAGCGTGATGCCGACCGAAAGCGAGCTCGCGGCGGCAGCGATCTCCAGCACGCTTCCCTGAAGCAGCAGCGCCGGCTGCCAGATGAAGGCGATACCGGCCAGGAAGCCGCCGATCGCGAGCCGGAACGCGTTGAAGCCGACCGCCAGCGGCGGCGCCTTGGCGATTGCGGCGGCGGCGTAGCTTGCCGCCGCAACCGGCGGGGTCGCATCGGCCAGCACCGCGAAATAGAACACGAACAGATGTGCCGCGAGCAGCCCGACACCGTAATCGGCGAGCAGCGGCGCCCCGATCGCCGAGGTGACGATGTAGGCAGGCGTGGTCGGCACGCCCATGCCCAGCACCAGGCAGGTGATGGCCAGCAGCACCGCGAGTTTCACCAGCGACCCCGCCGCCAGCGCCTTGATGATTCCCGACAGCGCCAGCAGCAGGCCGGTATTGACCAGGGCGGCGGTGATGATCCCGGCCGAGGCGACCGCGACCGCGAGCGTCGCCGCCGTGGCGCCGGCCGCCGCCAACGCATCGAACAGGCGACGGGGGGTCAGCCGCGTGTGCTGGCGCAGCCACGAAACCACCACCAGGGCGGCGATCGCAACCACGCAGGAGAAGGTCGCGCTGAACCGGTCGCCCAGCATCCACACCAGCAGCACGATCGGCAGTACCAGGTGGAGGTCGCGGAACAGCACGGCGATGCGTGGCAGTTCCGATGCCGGCAGGCCCTTCATGCCCAGGCGCTGCGCCTCGAAATGCACGGCGACAAAGATGCCGAAATAATACAGTGCAGCGCCCAGCGCGGCGGCCTTGGCGATCTCGAAATACGGCACGCCGATGGTCTCGGCCATGATGAAGCTGGCCGCCCCCATGACGGGCGGCATGATCGCGCCGCCGACGCTCGATGCCGCCTCGATGCCGCCGGCGAGTGTCGGGCGGAAGCCGCGGCGGATCATCAGCGGGATGGTCAGCGTGCCGGTGACCACGACATTGGCGACGCTTGAGCCGCTGATGGTGCCGAACAGCGCGCTGCCCACCACCTCGACCTTGGCCGGCCCGCCGGCGAAGCGGCCGGCCACCACCAGGCCGAGATTGTGGAACAGGTCGCCCAGGCCACTGGCTTGCGCCAGCGCGCCGAACGCGATGAACAGGATGACGATGCCGGCCGAGATGCCGGTGAGGAAGCCATAGAGCCCGCTGTTGTTGACGAGATAGAGGATGTCGATGATGTGCGCGAACGGCAGCGGCCGGTAGTACCAGATGCCGGGCAGCATGTGGCAGACGAACAGGTAGCCGACCACCACCGCGACCATGATCGCAAGCGTCGCCGACAGCGCCCGGCGCGTCGCTTCCATCACCAGCAGCGTCGCCATGGTGCCGAACACGAGCTCGATCGTCCGCGGCGGATCGACGAAGGCGGTGCGATCGAGCAGCTCGCGCGCGTTCAGCAGCACGTAGAGATGCGGCGGTATCGAGGCCGCCGCCAGCAGCCAGTCGGCCACGGTCGGCCTGGCCGGGCCGCCGCGGCGGGCGGGGAACAGCAGGAACGCGGGCGCGACCAGCAGCATCAGGTGCAGTGCCCGCTGCGGCAGCGGCTCCAGGAAGCCGATGGCGGCGTAGTAGAGGTGGATCAGCACCGTGATCGCGGTCCAGAGCGAGACCGCGACCCCGACCGGGCCGGCCAGGCTGCGCATGCGCGCGCGGCGCTCAGCTCATGAAGCCGCCCTCGCGATAGGCGCGCTCGGCGCCCGGGTGCAGCGGCACCGGCTGGTCGCGCCAGTGCTTGGCGGGATCGAAATTGGCAAGCATCGCGTGGATCGCGGGAAAACGGGCGCGCTGTGCGATCAGCGCCCGGGTCATGCGATAGATCGTGTCGTCGGCGACGTCCGCATTGGCCATGATGATCGCCTCCATCGCGGTGACGCCGAGCGGCCCGGTCTGCAACGTCGGATAGGCGGAGGCGGGAATGACATCGCGGCCGTAGCCGAAGCTCTTCTGGAGGTGTTCCTGGAGATCCTCGGGGAAGGCCAGCAGTTTCGCCGCCCGCCTGCCGGTGGAAATCTCGGTTGCCATGGCGCTCGGCACGCTGGCGGCGCCCCAGACGAGGTCGATGCGGCTGTCGGAGAAGGCGCCGACGATCTCGGAGTACTCGAGTGGCGCGAAGGTGCCGCCGGCGGCGCGGATCTTCTCCTCGCTGTTGTTGTAGAAGGCAAGCGCGCGGCGGAGCGTGAGCTCCTCGCTGGTGGCGCGCGGCGTGGTGCCGACACGCAGCCGCGGCTGCGAAAGGATCGCGCGGAGGTCGTCCGGCCCTTCCTTCGGTGCGAACACGTGGAACTGCGCCGGCGCCCAGCCGCCGCCCAGCGAGCGCAGCTTGTCGTG
>JADYYZ010000420.1 GCA_020853405.1 Acetobacteraceae bacterium | reverse complement strand
GCCGCGCGCGACTGGAAGAGCTACACCACCATCGTCGATGTGCTGCGGCGGCTGGAGGGCGACCAGACCTTGCTGGTGCAATCGGGCAAGCCGGTCGGCGTGTTCCGCACGCACCAGGATGCGCCGCGGGTGCTGATCGCGAATTCCAACCTGGTGGCGCACTGGGCCACCTGGGAGAAGTTCGGTGCGCTCGAGCGCCAGGGCCTGATGATGTACGGCCAGATGACCGCGGGCTCGTGGATCTATATCGGCAGCCAGGGCATCGTTCAGGGCACTTTTGAAACCTTCGCCGAGGCAGCGCGCCAGCACTATGCCGGCGATCTTTCGGGGAAATGGATCCTCACCGCGGGCCTGGGCGGCATGGGTGGCGCGCAGCCGCTGGCCGGGGTGTTCGCCGGCGCCTCGGTGCTGGCCGTGGAATGCCAGCCCTCGCGCATCGCGAAGCGGATCGAGACCGGCTACCTGGATTTTTCCGCCGACACGCTGGACGACGCGCTGGCGATGCTGCAGCGCGCGGTTGCCGAGAGGAAGGCGATATCGATCGGCCTGGTCGGCAATGCGGCGGAGGTCTTTCCGGAACTGGTACGGCGCGGCGTGCGGCCCGACATCGTCACCGACCAGACCTCGGCGCACGACCCCGCGCACGGCTACCTGCCCGCCGGCTGGACGCTGGCGCGCTGGTGGGAGATGCAGGAGCGCGACCCCAGGGCGGTGGCCGCGGCCGCACGCCGAAGCATGGTCGACCACGTGCGGGCGATGCTCGATTTCCACGCCATGGGCATCCCCACGCTCGACTACGGCAACAACATCCGCCAGATGGCGCAGGAGGAGGGGCTTGCCAACGCATTCGCCTTCCCCGGCTTCGTGCCCGCCTATATCCGCCCGCTGTTCTGTCGCGGCATCGGTCCGTTCCGCTGGTGCGCGCTGTCGGGCGACCCGGAGGACATTTTCCGGACCGATGCCAAGGTGCGCGAGCTGATCCCCGATGATGCGCACCTGCACGCCTGGCTCGACATGGCCCGCGCGCGCATAAAGTTCCAGGGCCTGCCGGCGCGCATCTGCTGGGTCGGCCTCGGCCAGCGCCATCGCCTTGGCCTCGCCTTCAACGAGATGGTCGCGCGCGGCGAGATCGGGCCGGTCGTGATCGGGCGCGACCACCTCGATTCAGGCAGCGTCGCCTCGCCCAACCGCGAGACCGAGGCGATGCTGGACGGCTCCGACGCGGTGGCCGACTGGCCGCTGCTGAACGCGCTGCTGAACACCGCCTCGGGCGCCACCTGGGTTTCGATCCATCACGGCGGAGGCGTCGGCATCGGCTATTCGCAGCATTCCGGCATGGTCATCGCCTGCGACGGCACGGCGGAGGCGGCGCGCCGCATCGGGCGCGTGCTGTGGAACGACCCCGCCACCGGGGTGATGCGCCACGCTGATGCGGGCTACGACATCGCGATCGACTGCGCGCGCGAACAGGGGCTCGATCTGCCGATGCTTGGGGCGGCCAGTCGCTAGCTCGCGCGGCGGATCAGCCGGCCGGGGGATTCGCCGGTCGGGCCCTGGCCCTGGCGATAGACTGCGACCCCGTTCACCCATGTCGCCTCGATGCCGGCCGCCGGGGTGGCAGGGGCAGCGAAGGTCGCGCTGTCGATCACCGTTTCGGGGTCGAACAGCACCAGGTCGGCGAAGGCACCGTCACGGATCACCCCGCGATCGGCAAGGCCGAAGCGCCGCGCCGTCAGGCCCGAGCATTTGTGGACCGCCGTCTCGAGGTCGAACACCCGCTTGTCGCGGGCATAATGGCCCAGCACGCGCGGGAAGGTGCCCCACAGCCGCGGATGCGGGAACGCATCGTGCGGCAACCCGTCGCTGCCGACCATGGCCATCGGGTGGGCAATGATGCGATCGACGTCCGCCTCGCTCATCTGGAAATAGATGGCGCCGGCCGGCAGCAGTTTGCGTGCGGCATCGACGCGCGACACGCCCCATTCGGCGGCGACCTCGGCGAGGTCGCGCCCCTGCATCTGCGGGTGCGGCACCGACCAGGTCACCAGCACACGCACGTCATCGCGCAGCGTCTCGGGGCGCATCACGGTCGATGACGCGAAATAGGGATAGACGTCGAACCCCACATCGGCACCGGCGGCAGCCGCCCGCTCGACCGCGGCCAGCGTCTCGGGGCTGCGGCCGTGGTTCTGCGGGCCGACGCACTTGAAATGGCTGATGACCACGCGCGCGCGCGATTCCTTGCCGATGCGCAGCGTCTCGGCGATGGAATCCAGCACGCCGTCGCCCTCGTCGCGCATGTGCGTCGCATACAGGCCGCCGTGCTTCTCCAGCACGCCGGCGATCGCGATCACCTCGTCGGTGGGGGCGGCGTTGCTCGGCGCATACCACAGGCCGGTCGAAAGGCCGCAGGCGCCGGCGGCAAGCGATTCGTCGAGGCGCTTCTCCATCCGCGCGGTCTCGGCCGCGGTCGCGGGCCGCGCATAGTCGCCCTCCGGCATCTCGCGCACCCGCAGGCTCATGTGCCCGATCAGCGCGATCGCGTTCAGCGGCGGCTTCTCGCGGTCCAGGCGATCCGCGTAGTCGGCGAACGAGTCGAAGGTCCACCAGCTCTCGTCGCCAAGCAGGTCGAGCGGCGGCGGCGGGCGGCGCGTGCGCGTCAGCGGCGACAGCGAGACGCCGCAGTTGCCCACCACCACCGTGGTGACGCCCTGGCTCATCTTGCAGTGCAGGCATTCCGGGCCGCACAGCAGCGCGCGGTCGTCGTGGGTATGGGCGTCGATGAAGCCGGGTGCCAGCACCTTGCCGGTCGCGATCACCTCGCGGTCGGCGGATGCTGCGGCAAGGTCGCCGATGGCGGCGATGCGCCCGCCGCTGACCGCGACATCGGCGATGCGGCGGGCCGCGCCGGTGCCGTCGATCACGGTGGCGTCGCGGAAGATCAGGTCATGGCGCATCACGGTCGCTCCAGCCATAAAGGGTGCGTGCTGCCTCGGCGCTGACCAGGCCGCTTCTCACGTCACGCTCGACCTGGGCAGCGTCGCGCTCGCGCGCCGAACCCATGCCGCCGCCGCCGGGCAGCAGCAGCACCAGCCGGTCTCCCTTGGGGATGATCTGGAAACCCTTGGTGCGGAGCCGCGCGCCCGATTTCAGCGCAACCGCGCCCGCGGCCCCGTCGCCGCCGCCGAAGCGGCCCCGCGGCGGGTTGCCGACGCGGTCGAAGACGGCGTTGACGGCGAACTCGGCCTCGCCGGCGGCGCCGATCTCCATGATCTGGCCGAACCCGCCCCGGGTCCGGCCGGCGCCACCGCTGTCGGGGCGCAGTTCTTTCTTCCAGAACACGACCGGCGCGAAGTTCTCGGTCGCCTCGACCGGCATCGTGCGCACGCCCGAAGGGAAGGCGGTGCCGTCGAGCCCGTCCTGCGTCGGCCGGGCGCCGGTACCGCCCGAGTTGAAGGTGATGACCTCGAAATCCGCGAGCTCGGCCGCCGCCCCGCTGACTGCGCCGCCGCCGCGAAGGGGCGGGTTCCACAGGCAGGAACTGCCCTCGGCAGCGACCCGGTCGGGAATCGCCTGGGCCAGGCAGCCCATCATCAGGTCGGGCAGCAGCTGGCCGACCACGTGGCGAACGGCGACGGGAAACGGCCGCGGCGCGTTCAGGATCGAGCCTTCCGGGATTTCCATGGTGAATGGCGCGAGCGAGGCCCAGTTGTTGGGTATCTCCGGCGCCACCGCGACCTTGATGCCAAACGAGGCGTAGGCGCGGCAATAGGCGGGCGGCACGTTGATGCCGCGCCCCGACAGGCCGGAGGTGCCGGCGAAATCGACATGGATGCCGCCGTCATGGATGGTCATGGCGGCAGCGAGCCGCACCGGCGCCTCGTAGCCGTCCGAGAAGATCTCGGCCCGGTAGGTGCCGGGCGGGATCTTCGCCACCTGCTCGAGCGTCGCCGCGCGCGAGGCAGCGAAGATGCTTTCGGCGAGCGGCTCCAGGCTCTCCATCCTGAACTCGGCCATCATCTCGGCCAGCCGCTTCGCGGCCGCGTCGTTGCAGGCGCAGAGCGAGTAGATGTCGCCCTCGAGCTCGACCGGCAGCCTTGTGCCGGCGCGGATGAAGTCGAAGAAGGTCTCGTTCGCCACTGCCTTCTCGAAGCAGCGCACGATCGGGATGTACATCCCCTCCTCGAACACGCTGCGCCCCTCCGGCCCCATGCCCAGCCCGCCGACATCGATCACGTGCGCGGTGTTGGCGAACAGCCCGACGATGCGGCCGCGATGGAAGGCAGGGGTGACGACGGTCAGGTCGTGCAGGTGGCCGGTGCCGAGCCAGGGATCGTTGGTGATGTAGTGGTCGCCCGGCTGCATCATCGCCGCCGGGAACTTCTTCAGGAAATGCCCGACCGATTCCGCCATCGAGTTGACGTGGCCAGGCGTGCCGGTGACGGCCTGCGCCATCATCCTGCCCTTGAGGTCGAACACGCCGGCCGAAAGGTCGCCCGCCTCGCGCACGGTGGTCGAGAAGGCGGTGCGGATCATCACCTGCGCCTGCTCCTCGACCACCGCGATCAGGCGGTTCCACATGATCTGCTGCTGGATCTTCTCCAGCGCGCCGGCCGCGCCGGCAAGTGCGTCGGCCATCAGGTTTTCTCCATCACGATATAGGAGAGACCGTCGATCTCGGCGATCCAGCCGGCGCCGACCAGGGTGCTGGTCTCGTCCTCGGCGATCACGGCAGGGCCCTTGATGCGGGCGCCGCGCGGCAGCGCCAGCCGGTCATAGACCGGCACCTCGGCAACCAGCCCGGTCGCGGTGTCGCGGATCGACTGGTGGCGGATCGGGCGGGCGCCCGCCACCGGCTCGACCGCGGGCGCCGGCGCGACCGCTTCGAGCTCGGTTGCCACGACCACCGCGAAGGACAGGATCTCGACATCGCTGCCCGGCACCGGCCGGTCGTAGAAGCGCGCATAGGCGGCATCATAGTCGGCGCGGATCGCCACGACATCCGCCCGATCGAGCGGCCGTGGCGGGATCGGCACCGGGATCTCGTGGCCCTGGCCGACATAGCGCATGTAGCCGATCCGGCTCTCCTGCATCGGCCGGCCGGCGGCACCCGCGCCAACCACCTGGCGTGCCTCGGCCTGCATGTCATGCAGCAGCGCGTTGACCGCCGCGACGTCGAAACTTCCGAAGCGCTGGTATTTCGAGCGGACCACCTCGTAGGCGACCGGGGCACGCAGGAAGCCGATCGCGCTGCCGACGCCGGCGCCGGTCGGCACGACGATGCGCCTGATGCCGCACTTCTCGGCCACCCGCAGCCCGTGCACCGGCCCGCCGCCGCCGAAGGCGATCAGGGTGCGGT
>JADYYZ010000419.1 GCA_020853405.1 Acetobacteraceae bacterium | reverse complement strand
CTCGAGGCAGCGCTCGACCGGCTCGGGGCCGCGAGCGGGCGCGTCGTCGTCACCGGCATGGGCAAGTCCGGCCATGTCGGGCGCAAGATCGCGGCCACGCTCGCTTCCACCGGCACGCCGGCGCTGTTCGTGCATCCGGCCGAGGCGAGCCACGGCGATCTCGGCATGATCGGCCAGGGCGACGCGGTGCTGGCGCTGTCGAACTCGGGCGAGACGCCGGAACTGGCCGACCTGATCGCCTACTCGCGCCGCTTCGCGATCGCGCTGGTCGCGATCGTCGGCCGGGCGCCCAGCACGCTCGCCGACGCCGCCGATGTCGCGCTGGTGCTGCCCCGCGCCGACGAAGCCTGCCCGCTGGGGCTTGCGCCCACCACCAGCACCACGATGGCGATGGCGCTCGGCGATGCGATCGCGGTCGCGCTCCTGGAACGAAGGGGCTTCACCGCCGAGCAGTTCAGCGTGTTCCATCCCGGCGGCAGGCTGGGCCGCAGGCTGCTGCGCGTGCAGGACCTGATGCACGAAGGCGCCGAACTGCCGCTCTGCCCGCCCGAGACCCGCATGGCCGAGGCGATCGTGGCGATGACCGCGCGGCGCTTCGGCTGCCTCGGCCTGGTCGGGCCGGACGGCCGGCTCGAAGGCATCATCACCGACGGCGACCTGCGCCGGCACATGAGCGCCGACCTGCTGGGCCGCCCTGCCGCCGAGATCATGACCCGGGCACCGAAGACGATCCGCCCCGAGGCGCTGGCCGGCGAGGCGCTCAGGCTGATGAACGAGAACGCGATCACCGCCCTGTTCGTGGTCCCCGAGGGCACCCGGCCGGACGGGACCGCGGATGAAGATCGGCCGGGCCGCCCGGTCGGCATCGTGCATCTGCACGACTGCCTGCGCGCGGGTGTCGCGTGACGGCAACCACCGGCCATCTTCCGGCCCCGCCCGCGGCGGCGGCGCTGGCAGCCCGCCCCAGGGGTGCCGGCACGCCGCCCGGGCGCGAGGCCCGCCCGCCCGGCGCCAGCCCCGCCCGCCGCCTCGCGGTGCGGCTGCTGAAGCGCCTGCTGCCGGCCGCCGCCATGCTGCTGCTGGCCGCGATCGCGCTCTGGCCGCAATGGCAGGGCAGCGAGGAAGCCCGGCGCATCACCTTCCGGCTGGGTTCCAACCTGCTGAACGAGCCGATGCGCATGCGCGATGCCAGGTTCCGCGGCATCGACCAGCTCGGCCGGCCGTACACCATCACCGCCAGCGAGGCGACGCAGCTGCCCGGCAGCGAGGACCGGGTCGAGCTGACCGAGCCGAAGGGCGACATCACCCTCCAGGATGGCGCCTGGGTGCTGCTGCAGGCGCGGCACGGCCTCTATCGCCGCCAGCCCGGCCTGCTCGACCTCGACACCGCGGTCGTGCTGAACCACGACGGCGGCTACGAGGTGCGCACCGACCAGGCCAGCATCGACCTCGAGGCCAGGACCGCGCGCGGCACCAGCCCGATCGAGGGCCAGGGTCCGTTCGGCACGATCGAGGGCCAGGGATTCGAGGCGGAGGACGGCGGCAAGGTGATCATCGTCACCGGCCCTGCCCGCATGGTGCTGGAGAGCCACCGGCAATGAGGCGCGCGCCGCACCGGGCCCTTTTGGTCGCGCCGGCACTGGCGCTGGCGCTGGCGCTGGCACCGGCATCGACGCGGGCGCAGGAGCTCAACCTCTCCGGCAACAGCCCGATCGAGATCAACGCGCGCGATGCGATCGAACTGCGCCAGAACGAGCAGGTGGTGATCGCCCGCGGCGCGGCGAGCGCGGTGCGCGCCGGCGTCACGGTCACCGCCGACCGGCTGATCGCGCGCTATCGCCCGCGCGCCGGCGCCCGCGCCGCCGGTCCGCCCCACTCTGGCACGCAGTCGGGCGCCGACCCGTTCTCCGGCTCCGGCGCCAACGAGCTGTGGCGGCTCGAGGCCGAGGGCAATGTGCGCATCTTCACCGCCACCGATACCGCCACCGCCGAGCACGCGGTCTACGACATGGACCAGGCGGTGCTGGTGCTGACCGGGCGCAACCTGTCGCTGTTCAACGCCACCGACAAGGTGACCGCGCGCGATGCCCTGGAATACTGGCCGCAGCGGCGGATGGCGGTGGCGCGCGGCGATGCCAGCGTCGAAACCCCCGGCCGGCGCATCCGCGCCGACACCCTGGTCGCCTGGTTCCTGGAAGCCGCACCCGCCCAGGCCACCGCCCAGGCAACCTCCCAGGCCGCCTCTGCTCAGCCGGTGCGGCCGGGGCGGGGCGCGGCCGGCACGCAGGGCCAGCCTGATACCGGCCGGCTCGACAAGGTCGAGGCATTCGCCAATGTCGTGATCCGCACCGAGGCGGAGACCGTGCAGGGCGACCGCGGCGTCTACAACGCGGTCACCGGAGTCGCGCTGCTCGGCGGCCAGGTGCGCATCACCCGCGGCCAGAACCAGCTCAACGGCTCGCTCGCCGAGGTCAATTTCCGCACCGGCGTCTCGCGCCTG
>JADYYZ010000418.1 GCA_020853405.1 Acetobacteraceae bacterium | reverse complement strand
GCCGTGCTGCGCGCGCAGACCTATCCGCGCGCGGCGGGCAGGAACCCGCCGGAACACTGGTTCACGACCCTTGCCGATGCCGGGCGCGAGGGCGAGGTGCGGCCCGAGATCCGGGCGCTTTGCTCGATCCGGGCGCTTTGCTCGCCCCGGCAGAGGGTCTAGCCTCCGGCGCATGGTCCCTCGCCGCAGCCTTGGCCTGATGGTTCTGTGCCTGCCCGCGCTTGCGCGTGCCCAGCCAGGCGTGAACCAGCCGCAGCCCGAGCTGCCCACCGAGCCGCTGCTGATCGAGACCACGCGCGGGGCAAGCCACCGCTTCCGGGTGGAGATGGCGCTCAGCCCCGACCAGCAGATGATCGGGCTGATGTTCCGCCCCAGCGTCCCGCCCGATGGCGGCATGCTGTTCGACTGGGGCAGCCCCCGCGACAGCGCGATGTGGATGCGCAACACCATCACGTCACTGGACATGCTGTTCATCCGTGCCGACGGGCGCATCCACCGCATCGCCGAACGCACGGTGCCGCAGAGCCTCAACACCATCGAAAGCCGCGGGCCGGTGCGGGCGACGCTGGAACTTGCTGCCGGCACCTCGGCGCGGCTGGATATCCGCCCGGGCGACCTGGTGCGGCAGCGAATCTTCGGCAACGCGCCGTAGCCGAGGTTTCCGCTGCCGTCGCGGCAGGCCTCAGGCAATCCCCGTGCCTGCGTTGGTGACAACCACTGTCCGGCAACGCCGCTCGCCGTGCGTGGTCAGCGATGGCGGTGGTGCGCGAAGCCATCGCGGTGCGCGCGATCTTGCGCCGCTGTCGCGGCTGCTGTTAGCGTTTACACCACGGAACATTCTGTAGCCGCAGCATTACGGCAAGGATGATAACCATGGTCATTCGGCGAGTTCTCATGCAGGCCATCCTTCATGCGACCTGCCTTCTGGTGCTTGCGGGGGCCGTCGCCACGCAGGCTGCAGCGCAGTCCACGCTGGAGCGCGCGCGTGCGCAGGGCTACCTGCGGATGGGTTTTGCCAATGAGGCACCGTTCTCGTATGCCACCAGCGAAGGCAAGCTGGCCGGCGTCGATGTGGAGATCATCAACCACCTGCTGACGCAGATGGGCGTCGCCGAAATCGACGGCGGCCTGACCACCTTCGGCGCGCTGATCCCCGGCCTGCGTGCGCGCCGCTTCGATATCGTCGCCTCCGGCATCTATATCCGCCCAGACCGCTGCCGCCAGGTTGCGTTCGGCGAGCCGCTGTACGTGGTTGGCGACGCGATCATCGTGCGCGCCGGCAACCCTCGGCGCATCAGCAGCTACCAGGATGTCGCCCGCGACCGGTCGATCCGCATCGGCTATCCGACCGGCGGCACCGGCGTCAGCGGCAATGCCAAGGCGATGGGGGTCGCCGACGAGCAGCTGATCGGCTTCCCCGACGGCCCGACGGGCTTCGCCGCGATCAAGGCCGGCCGCATCGACGGCTACGCCACCACCGCGCTGGTCGGCGAGGCCCAGCTCAGGGCCGCCAGCGATCCGGCGCTGGAACGCGCAACACCCTTCGCGCAGCCCGTGGTTGACGGCAAGGTACAGGTCGGCGTCACAAGTTTCGCGGTGCGGCCCGATGACCAGGGTCTGCTCGGGGAACTCAACCGGCAGCTTGCCGCGCTGAAGGCGACGCCGGCCTATCTCGCGATCCTGGAGCGCAACGGCCTGTCGCGCGCCGAACTGCCCACCGACTGGACGACCGCGCGCGCCTGCGGCGGCTGACGGCCCGGCCGAGCACCGGGCGCCCGGGCGCCAATCGGCCCGGCCGGACCGAGGCGCGCCATGGACATCCTGTGGGCGGCGCGGTTCCAGCTGCTGCTGGGCCTGTCGCAGACCGTGCGCATCACCCTGCTGTCGCTGCTGGTCGCCGGCGGGCTGTCGTTCCTGTTCGGCATCCCAGCGAGCCTGCGCTCGCGCCCGCTGCGCTGGGCCGCGGTCGCCTATATCGAACTGTTCCGCGGCGTGGCGCTGGTGGTGCAGCTGTTCTGGCTGTTCTTCGTGCTGCCCTTCTTCGGCATCGAGCTCGCGCCGTTGACCACCGCCGTGCTGGGCCTTGGCCTGTGCAATGGCGCCTATGGGGCGGAGATCGTGCGCGGCGCCATCGCGGCGGTGCCGGCGGGCCAGCGCGAAGCTGCCGCAAGCCTGGGCCTCGGCCCGGCGGCCACGCTGTGGCGCGTGGTGCTGCCGCAGGCACTGCCTGCCACGCTGGCGCCCTTCAACAACCAGGCGATCGAACTGCTGAAGGCGACCGCGCTCGTGTCGCTGATCACGATCCCCGACCTCGCCTTCCAGGCACAGACCCTGCGCCAGACGACCATGCGCACGGCGCCTGTGTTCCTGCTGGTGCTGGCGGTCTATTTCGTGCTGGCACAGGTTCTGAACCTTCTGTTCCGCATCGCCGAGCCGATCGCCGGGCGCGGACTGGGCCGCGGCGGGGTGCCCTGATGAAGGCCGCCGCCTGATGACGTTCGACTGGGACTTCACGCTTTCGATCCTGCCTTCGCTGGCGGCAGCCACGCGGGTCACCATCGCGGTGACGCTGGTCGCCTTCACGCTGGCGCTGCTGGGCGGCCTTGGGCTCGCGGTGCTGCTGCGGATGCCGGTCTGGGTCTGCCTGCCGGTTGCAGCCTCGATCGAGTTCATCCGCTCCACTCCGCTTCTGGTGCAGATCTTCGCGGCCTATTTCCTGCTGCCCGAGCTCGGCGTGATGTTCGATCCGTTCACCACGGGCGCGCTGGTGCTGGGCCTGCACTATGCCTGCTATGTCGCGCAGGTGTTCCGCGGCGCGATCGACGGCGTGCCGCGCGGCCAATGGGAGGCCGCCGCAGCGCTCGGCCTGCGGCGGGGCGGGATCCTGGCCCTCGTGATCCTCCCTCAGGCGGTGCCGCCGGCCATTCCGCCGCTGGGCAACTACCTGGTGGCGATGTTCAAGGACGTGCCGATGCTGGCGGCGATCACGCTGGTCGAGCTGATGTACACGGCGAACCGCATCGCCGCGGAGAAGTTCCTGTATGTCGAGCCGATGACCCTGGTGGGCCTGATCTACCTGGTGATCAGCCTGGCCGCCGCCTTCGCCATCCGCCGGGTGGAACAGCACTTCGCCCCGGCCCGCTCGCCGACAGGCGATTGACGGCACGCCGCGATCCGTGTCTCAAGGCCGGAACCATTCAGTCCGGTAGGGAGGACACGACGATGCGCCTCAGCTGCGCCGCAACAGCGGCGGCCATGGCCCTGCTGGCCGCCCCCGCCGCCCACGCGCAAGCCTGGCCGACCCGGCCGGTGAGCATGGTCGTGCCCTATGCCCCCGGCGGCGGCACCGACATCGTCGGCCGCGAGTTCGCTGCCATCCTGCAGGAACAGCTCGGCCAGACCGTGGTGGTCGAGAACCGTGGCGGCGCCGGCGGGCATATCGGCACCATGGCCGCCGCGCGCGCCCGGCCCGACGGCTACACCTTCCTTTACGCCGTCAACAGCAACGTCGTGATCAACCCGCACCTCTACCGCACCGACGGGCTCGATTTCGCCACCGCCCTGATCCCGCTGGCGCAGATCGCGACCTACCAGTACGTGCTGGTGACCGACCCGCGCACCGGCCTCGATACGCTGGAGAAATTCATCGCGGCGGCAAAGGCAAGGCCAGGCGAACTCACCTTCAGCCACAGCGGTGTCGGCGGCAACAACCACCTCGCCGGCACCCTGTTCGCGCGCGCCGCCGGCATCCAGATCGAGCACGTCTCGTTCCGCGGCACCGCGCCGGCCCTGATGGACGTGGTTGCCGGCAATGTCACCATGAACGTCTCCTCGCCGCCGCCGGCGGTGCCGCTGGTGCGCGAGGGCCGCGTGCTGGCGATCGCGGTGACCGGTTCGGCGCGCAGCCCCGCCTTCCCGACCGTGCCGACGCTCGCGGAACGCGGCCTGGGCGAGGCCACCGTCACCGGCTGGCACGGCGTGTTCCTGCCGGCCGGCAGCCCGCCCGAGGCGGTCGAGCGCCTGGCCCAGCTCTCGCGCCAGATCGCGCAGAGCCAGCGCATGCACGCCGCCCTGGCAAAGGACGGGCTGGAGCCGGCACCCGACCGCGACCGCGCCCTCTTCACCCGCGCCTACAACGACGAGCTCCTGCTGTGGGGCACGCGCATCCGCACGCTCAATATCAGGATCGAGTAGCCGCCCCGCCAGCATGGGTGGATATTGACCGGACGCCCCCGCATCCTGACACTCGCCGGATGAAAGCGGACCTGCTGCTGACCGGTGGACGAATTTTCCTTGGCCTTGCCGAGGGATCCTCCGACGCGCTGGCAATCCGCGCCGGCCGCGTCATCGCCGCCGGCGATGACGCGCGCGCGGCGGCGGGGCCGGGGACGCGGCGGCTCGAGCTTGCCGGGCGGCTCGCCGTGCCCGCCTTCAACGACTGCCACATGCACCTGATGTCGGTCGGGCTGGGGATGGCCGCGATCAACCTGCGCCCGGAATCGGGCGCGCGCAGCATCGACGAGGTGCTGGCGCGGGTGCGGCGGGCGGCGGCGGCGAAGGCGCCCGGCGAATGGGTGCTGGGCCGCGGCTATGACCACGCCGAACTCAGCGAGGATCGCCACCCGACCGCGCGCGAACTGGATCAGGCCGCACCCGACAACCCGGTCTGGCTGGTGCGCACCTGCGGTCATGTCGCGGTCGCCAACACGCGCGCGCTGCAGGCCGCCGGCATCGGCCACAACACGCCGGCGCCGCCGGGCGGGCTGATCGAGCGGCGCGGCAACGAGCTCACCGGCATGCTCGCCGAACAGGCGCTGCGCCTGGTGCAGGCGGTGCTGCCCGAGGCCAGCGACGCCGACATGGTCGAGGCGGTCGAGCGCGCCGGCCGGCACATGCTGGAACAGGGCGTGGCCAGCGTGATGGATGCCAATGTCGGGGCGCGGCGGGGCCTTGCCGAGATCCATGCCTACGAGGCGGCGAAGGCAGCACACCGGCTGCCGGTGCGCACCTATGTCTGCCTGTTCGGCCACCCCGCCCCCGAAGGTATCGTGCGCGAGGCGCACCGGGCCGGCTACACCCACCTTTCCGGCGACGACCGGCTGCGCATCGGGCCGGTGAAGGTGTTCGCCGACGGCAGCGCCGGCGGCCGCACCGCGGCGATGAGCGCGCCCTATCTCGGCGGCAGCGACACCGGCGTGTTCGTGTGGGACGAGCCGACCATGCACGCGCTGCTGGCCGAGCATCACGCGCTGGGCTACCAGCTCGCGATCCACGCCATCGGCGATGCCGCGATCGAACAGGTGCTGTCGGGCATGGAGAAGGCGGGCGCGATTCCGGCGAACCGCCACCGCATCGAGCATTGCGGGTTCCTCACGCAAGGCCAGCGCGCCCGGATGAAGGCGCGCGGCATCCTGCCGGTGCCGCAGCCGGTGTTCATCTATGAATTCGGCGATCTCTACATCAAGGTCTGCGGCCGCGAGCGGGCGGAGGCGAGCTACCCGATGCGGAGCTGGATCGAGGAGGGCCACTTCCCCGGCGCGAGCTCGGATGCGCCGGTCTCGACCACCGACCCCTGCAAGAACCTGTTCACCATGGTCACGCGAAAGACCAACAAGGGAACGGTGCTGGGGGCCGGGCAGGCGCTGTCGCTTGACCAGGCGATCCATGCGCTGACCTTCAACGGCGCCTATGTCTCGAAGTGCGAGGACCGCAAGGGGCGGCTCTTGCCCGGCATGCTGGCCGACATCACCGTGCTTTCCTGCGACCCCTTCGCCGACGGCATCGAGGCGCTGGAGCACGCGACGCGGGCCGACCTTACCATCGTCGATGGCAAGGCCGGGTTCGATCGCCACGGCGAACTCGCGTGAGCGGCGGGCCGGGCAGCCGATGCTGCGCCACCTGATCCAGCGCCTGCTGCTTGCCGTCCCGGTGATGGCGGGGGTGCTGCTGTTCGGCTTCCTGCTGATGCAGGTGGTGCCGACCGACCCCGCGAGCGTGCGCGCCGGGCCGATGGCCACCGCCGAGGTGATCGCCGAGATCCGCGCCGAGCTCGGCCTCGATGCGCCGCTATCCACGCAGTTCCTGCTGTATCTGGGCCGGCTTGCGCAGGGTGATCTCGGCACCAGCATCATCAACAACATCCCGGTCACGCAGGAACTCGCCGCGACGATCCCGCCGACCCTGGAACTGATGGCGGCGAGCCTCTTCTGGTCGATCCCGCTGGGGCTGCTGCTGGGCACCCTCGCCGCCTACTGGCGCGCCTCGATCCTCGATCGTGCGATCATGGCGGCAAGCGTCGCCGGCGTCTCGCTGCCGGTGTTCTTCCTGGGGCTGGTGCTGATCTGGATCGTCGGCTTCCAGTGGCAGTGGCTGCCCTTCACCGGCCGGGCCGGCCCGCTCTGGACCATCGAGGGCCTGGCCGCGGTGGCGCTGCCGGCGGTGACGCTGGGCGGCGTGTTCGTGGGGCCGGTGGCGCGGATGACGCGCACCGCGGTGCTCGACGTGCTGGGCCAGGACCACGTACGCACCGCCCGCGCCAAGGGCCTGCCGGAACGGCTGGTGGTGCTGCGCCACGGCCTGCGCAATGCGCTGGTCCCGGTGGTGACACTGATCGGGCTGCAGGTCGGCTTCCTGCTGGGCGGCGCGGTGGTGACCGAGACGATCTTCTCCTGGCCCGGCATCGGGCGGCTGTCGGTCGGCGCCATCCTGTCCAGCGATTTTCCGGTGGCACAGGGCACGATCATCGTGCTGAGCCTCGGCTTCATCCTGATCAACCTGGTGGTCGACATGCTGTACGGCCTGCTCGACCCGAGGGTGCGGCTTGGATGACCGAGGCCGCGACCATCACCCCCGAGGATGCGGCGCCGCCGCGGCCGGGGCTGCTGGCGCGGCTGGTTTCCGACCCGGGTGCGGCGATCGCGCTCGCGATCGTGGTGGCGACCGCCATCGGCGCGATGTTCGCCTCGTTCCTGGCGCCGTTCGACCCGTTCGACAACAACCTGCGCGCCACCATGCGCCCGCCCGATGCCACCAACTGGCTCGGCACCGACGGCCAGGGCCGCGACATGCTCTCGCGCATCCTGTACGGCCTGCGGGTCACGCTCGGCATGGGGCTGGCAAGCGTCCTGAGCGGTGGCGCGGCCGGCATCTTCCTCGGCTTCATCGCCGCCTATTACCGCCGGCTCGACCAGCCGATCATGCGGCTGATGGACATGCTGCTGTCGTTTCCGGCGATCCTGGTCGGGCTGGCCTTCGCCGCCATCTTCGGCCCCGGCCTGGTCACGGTGGTGATCGCGCTCGCGATCGCCACGGTGCCGCTGATGGCGCGGATCGTGCGGAGCGCCGCCCTGGTGGTGATGGGCCAGGACTTCATCGAGGCGTGCCGGGCGGTCGGCATGAGCGATGCGCGGCTGATCTGGCGGCATCTGGCGCCGAACTGCCTGTCGGCGGTGTTCGTGTTCGCGACCCTCAGGCTGGGCCAGGTGATCCTGCTCGGCAGCGCGCTGTCGTTCCTGGGCCTTGGCGCGCAGCCGCCGACCGCGGAACTGGGCGCGATGGCCGCGTCGGGGCGCAACTTCCTGTTCTTCGCACCGCATATCGCGGTGATCCCGAGCCTTGCGATCTTCGTCGTGGTGCTGGCCTTCAACGTGCTGGGCGATGCCCTGCGCGATGCGCTCGACCCGCGACTTTCCGTTTGACTCCGACCTGGGCTGTGAAACCATGAGCTCGAACAGGGATATTCCGGGAGGGACGGGATGCTGAAGCGGATGCTGCTTGGTGCCGCGATCGCGGTCGCGGCCGCCATGCCCGCGCTGGCCCAGGGCCTGCCGCGCAACACGCTGGTGGTGCTGCGCGCGATCGATTCCGATCGCTACGACCCGCACCGCACCACCTCGCGCGGCGGCGGCGAGGTGATCTACATGCTGACCGACACCCTGGTCTCGCTCGATTGGGATCTGAAGACGGTACGGCCCGGCCTTGCCCGCGAATGGAAGGTCTCCGACGACGGCAGGACCTATACGTTCACGTTGCGCGAGGACGTGACCTTCTGCGACGGGCGGAAGATGACCGCCGATGACGTGGTCTATTCGATCAATCGCTGGATCGGGCGCACCACGCCGAAGATCACCGGCCCGGTGCCCTGGCGGGCCGGCCCGGTCAAGGAGGTGCGCGCCACCGGCCCGTACACGGTGGAATACGAGCTCACCGAGCCGTTCAGCGAGCTCCTGTACCAGCTCAGCCTCTATTTCGGTTCGGTCATCGACCGCAACGCGGCGGAACGGCTGGGCGACAATTTCGGCGTGCAGGGCTTCAACGGCACCGGCCCCTATTGCTGGGTGAGCTGGACCCCGCGCCAGGAGCTGGTGCTGCAGAAGCACCCGACCTATGCCTGGGGGCCGCCGCTCTACCAGAACCCGAGCCCGCAGATTGACCGCGTGATCTGGCGCATCATCCCGGAATCGAACACCCGGATCGCGGCGCTCCAGACCGGCCAGGGCGACATCACCCAGTACATTCCCTACAACTGGCTCGACCGGTTGCGCCGCACGCCAGGCATCGCGCTGTCGCGCCAGGAAAACTACCTGTGGGACTTCTTCATCGGCTTCAAGGTCGACAAGCCGGTGATGCACGACCCGGTGATCCGCCGCGCCATCAACATGGCGGTCGACCGCAAGGCGATCGCCGAGGCGGTGTTCTTCGGCGCCGGCGATGCCGCCGACACGATTCTGAACCCGACCGCGCTCGATTTCGACCCCGGCGCGCGGCCACTGGTGGCGCCCACCGATCCGGCGGCGGCGAACCGCCTGCTCGACGAGGCCGGCTGGCGGCGCGGCAGCGACGGCGTGCGGGCCAAGGATGGCACGCGCGCGAGCTTCGTGCTGTACGGCCTGCAGACCGACGAGACCGCGCAGATGATGGAGGCGGTGCAGGCCGACCTGCGTCGGGTCGGGATCGAGATGCGGATCCAGCTCTGGGATGCCACCGTCGGCTGGGGGCGGCTTGCGACCCAGGAGTTCGATGCCTTCACCATGTCGTATCCCTATGTGTCGGCGGGCGACGCGCTGAACCTCTATTTCCGCTCCGGCAACCGGCCGACGCCGAACCGGATGAACTGGGCGGACCAGCAGACCGACCGCTGGCTGAACGACGGCCGCGGCGCGCTCACGCCGCAGGCACGCGCCGACGCCTATGCCCACGTGCAGCGCCAGCTGCAGGAGGCGAATGTCTGGCTGCCGATGGTGCGCGAACAGCTCTGGCTCGCTTCGACCAGGCGGGTGCAGGGTGCCCGCGCGCATGGCATCTATGGCGTGGCGCTGTACAAGGGCCTCGACCTCCGCCTGACGCAGTAGGAACCTGGCGCAGCAGGAACAGAAACATGACCACCACGCTGATCCGCAACGCATCGTTCGTGATCGCCTGGGATGCCGGGCAGAAGCGCCACGCCTACATGCCCGACGCCGACCTCGCCTTCCGCGACGGCGCCATCAGTTTCGTCGGCCGCGGCTATGACGGCCCGGCCGACCAGGTGGTCGACGGCAAGGGGCTGATGGTGATGCCGGGGATGGTGAACAT
>JADYYZ010000417.1 GCA_020853405.1 Acetobacteraceae bacterium | reverse complement strand
GATGGTGTCGAAGGTAAGCCGCATCAGCGAGGGGTTGACCCCCTGGGTATCGAAGGCAAGCAGCCAGGTGTAGCCATCGGGCGCGGCCTGCGCCGCCGCCGCCGCCCCGATCGAGCCGGAAGCGCCGCCGCGATTGTCGATCACCACGGCCTGGCCGAGGCGCTCGGACAGGCGCTGCTGGAGCAGCCGTGCCACGGCATCGGTGGAACCGCCCGGCGCCCACGGCACCACCACGCGCACGGCCCGGTCGGGCCAGGCGGGCTGGGCGCGGGCGATCGCGGGAAGGACGAGCGGGGCAGAAAGGACAGCAGCAACCTGCCGACGACGGATCATCGCGCGAACCTTCCCTGAAACGGTGCCCGCAATTCCGCGCCGGCACTCCCTTTGCCGACCATTTACGGCAGGAAGGCGCCGGGGAAAACCCCGACTGCCGCGGCCGGCTTCCGCCCGTCAGCGCGCCTACTGGGCGGCCGGGGAATCCAGCATGTAGTCGCGCACGATCGGCACCGCGTCGATCCTTCGCGACAGCAAGAGCTGGAAGACCATGTTCGAGCCGTTGAGGAAGCCGACCTCGACCGCCGCCAGGTACCACTCCCACATCCGGCAGAAGCGTTCGTCATAAAGCGCCTTCGCCTGGCCGCGGCTGGCGGCGAAGCGCAGGCGCCAGTGCTTCAGCGTGTGGAAATAATGCAGCCGCAGCACCTCCATGTCGGCCACCCACAGCCGCGTGCGCTCGGTCGCGGCGAACACTTCCGACAGTGCCGGCACGTAGCCGCCGGGAAAGATGTATTTGCGGATGAACGGGCCGGTGGTGCCCGGCGGCGTCATCCTGCCGATGCAGTGCACCATGGCGAATCCGTCGTCGGTCAGCAGGTCGCGGATGGTGCCGAAATAGGCATCGAAATTGCCGATGCCGACATGCTCCATCATGCCGACCGAGACCACCCGGTCGAAGCGGCCTTCCA
Organism: Acetobacteraceae bacterium; assembly: GCA_020853405.1. Taxonomy (GTDB): domain Bacteria; phylum Pseudomonadota; class Alphaproteobacteria; order Acetobacterales; family Acetobacteraceae; genus JADYYZ01. Next base: position 1,636 of record JADYYZ010000417.1, on the reverse strand, counting down.
GCAGTCGGTAGTCGAGCTCGCGGAACTCGACCAGTCCGGCAACGCCGGCTTCGGCGGCGCGTTCGCGCGCGATCCTGATCTGTTCGGGCGAGACATTGATGGCAACGACCCGCGCCCCGCTGGTCTCAGCGATGTGGATGGCAAGCGAGCCCCAGCCCGAGCCGATCTCGGCCACCGTCATGCCGGGCCTTGCGTCGAGCTTGGCGGCGATGCGGCGGAGCTTGGCGGCCTGCGCCTGCTCCAGCGTGTCGGTCTCGGGGTTGGCGAAGAAGGCGCAGGAATAGTTCAGCCCATCGTCCAGGAACAGGCGATAGAGATCGGTGTTCAGGTCGTAATGGTGGCGCGCGTTCAGCGCCGCCGTGCCCAGCCGGTTGGCCTGGTGCCAGCGCCGGAGCCATGCCCAGACCTTTCGCAGCAGGCGCTGCGAGGCGGCCGAGGCAAGGCCGCCGCGGTTGATCGAAAACAGGTACATGAAGGCAGCGACGTCGGAGCCATCCTCGAAATCGAGGGTGCCATCCATGTAGGCCTCGGCCGCCGCCAGTTCCGGGTTCAGCGCGAGCCTGGTGTAGAGGCGCCGGTCCCGGATTCGGAGTGTCACGGTCGGGCCCGGACCCTGGCCGCCGAACCGGTGCACGGCGCCGTCGGCGTCGATCAGAAGCAGCACGCCGTTCCTGATGAATTTTTCCAGCAGGTTGGAAAGAAGCCGCATCGGCGGGAGCTCCGGGCAAGGCAGAGGGCGGGCCGCCCCGTCATACGCGCCCCCGCCGGGCCGGGCCAATGGCGGCTGCTTTGACTTCCGCCGGTTTGCCCCTATGTGACGCGCACGCCACGCCCGGACGGGGCGAGGCCGGCCCCGAACACCCGCCCGGACCATGACCGAGACCAGTCTCAGCCTCATCCGCAACTTCGCGATCATCGCCCATATCGACCACGGCAAGTCGACCCTTGCCGACCGGCTGATCGAGACCTGTGGCGCGCTCTCCTCGCGCGAGATGAAGGAGCAGGTGCTGGACAGCATGGAGATCGAGCGCGAGCGCGGCATCACCATCAAGGCCCAGACCGTGCGCCTGGATTACCGGGCGAAGGACGGCCACGCCTATGTGCTGAACCTGATGGACACGCCCGGCCACGTCGATTTCGCCTACGAGGTGAGCCGCAGCCTTGCCGCCTGCGAAGGGAGCCTCCTGGTGGTCGATGCGAGCCAGGGGGTCGAGGCGCAGACCCTTGCCAATGTCTACCAGGCGATCGATGCCGGCCACGAGATCGTGCCGGTCCTGAACAAGATCGACCTGCCCGCCGCCGAGCCTGCGCGCGTGAAGCAGCAGATCGAGGAGGTGATCGGCCTTGATGCCTCCGAGGCGGTCGAGATCAGTGCCAAGACCGGCCTCAATATCGAGGGCGTGCTGGAGGCGCTGGTCGCACGGCTGCCGCCGCCGAGGGGTGATGCGGAGGCGGCGCTGAAGGCGCTGCTGGTCGATGCCTGGTACGACCAGTACCTTGGCGTGGTCGTGCTGGTGCGGGTGAAGGACGGCAAGCTCCGCCGCGGCCAGAAGATCCGCATGATGAGCACGGGTGCCGCGCACCCGATCGAGCAGGTGGGCGTGTTCCGCCCCAGGATGACCGCGGTCGACGAGCT
>JADYYZ010000416.1 GCA_020853405.1 Acetobacteraceae bacterium | reverse complement strand
GGTGCCCTGGCCGTGCTGGGCGATCCCTGCCACCTCGCCGCGCGGTCGGTCGCCGTGGTGGGCGCGCGCAATGCCAGCATCAACGGCCAGCGGGTTGCCGCCACGCTTGCCGCCGAGCTGGCCCGCGCCGGCCTCGGCGTGGTTTCCGGCCTTGCCCGTGGCGTCGATGCCGCGGCCCACGGCGGGGCACTCGATGCCGGCGGCATCACCGTCGCCGCGGTCGCCGGCGGCATCGACAAGCCCTACCCGCCCGAGCACGCGGGGCTGCAGAAACGCATCGCCGAGGGCGGCGCCGTGCTGGCCGAGGCGCCGCTGGGCACCGAACCGCAGGCCAGGCACTTCCCCCGCCGCAACCGCCTGATCGCCGGCCTGTCGCTCGGCGTCGTGGTGGTCGAGGCAGCGCCGAAATCGGGCAGCCTGCTCACCGCCCGGCTCGCCCTGGAACAGGGCCGCGAACTGTTCGCGGTGCCGGGCAGCCCGCTCGATCCCCGCGCGCGGGGCGCCAACGACCTGATCCGGCAGGGCGCACACCTGACCGAATCCGCAGACGACGTGCTGGCCAATCTGCCCGACAGCCCCAGGCGCGAGGGCCTTGCACGGCTGCCCCTGTTCGCGCGCGGGCCTGCCCCGGTGCGCGCGGCAGAGGAGACGCTGCCCCCGCCCAGCCCCCTGGAGACCGACAGTGCCAGGCCGCAAATCATTGATCTTCTGGGACCTTCTCCGGTGCCGATCGACGATCTGCTGCGGCTGTCGGGGATCACCGCCGCTGCCCTGGCCGAGGTGCTGCTGGAGCTCGACCTCGCCGGGCGGCTGGAACGCCTGCCGGGCAACCGCGTTGCATTGATCGGCTGAAGGCGCATATGGGTGGCGCCACCTGACAAGGCGCAGCACCCACCCGACATGAACCTGATCGTCGTCGAATCCCCCGCCAAGGCGCGGACCATCGAGAAGTATCTCGGCCGCGACTGGCGTGTGCTTGCCAGTTTCGGCCATGTGCGCGACCTGCGCGAGAAGGACGGCAGCGTGCTGCCCGACCAGGACTTCGCCATGACCTGGGAGCCGGACGCGCGCGGCCAGAAGGCGGTGAACGAGATCGCCGCCGCCGCCAGGAAGGCCGAGGCGATCTACCTCGCCACCGACCCCGATCGCGAGGGCGAGGCGATCTCGTGGCACGTGCGCGACATGCTGGCCGAGAAGAAGGCGCTGGCCGGCAAGAAGGTGCACCGCATCACCTTCAACGAGATCACCCGTACCGCGGTGCGCCGCGCGGTCGGCCAGCCGCGCGACATCGACGCGCCGCTGGTGCACGCCTATCTGGCGCGCCGGGCGCTCGACTACCTGTTCGGCTTCACGCTGTCGCCGGTGCTGTGGCGCAAACTCCCCGGCTCGAAATCGGCAGGCAGGGTGCAGTCGGTGGCGCTCCGCCTGATCTGCGAGCGCGAGGCCGCGATCGAGAAATTCGTCCCGCGCGAGTACTGGACGGTCGAGGCCGATTTTCTCACCGCCGAAGGCAAGACCTTCACGGCCAGGCTGACGCACCTTGCGGGAAAGAAGCTCGACCAGTTCGACCTGGCCAACGAGGCCGACGCCAATCGGGCGGTCGCCGCGATCGAGGCCGGCGACTTCACCGTCACCGCGGTCGAGACGAAGCGGTTGCGGCGCCACCCGCCGCCTCCCTTCATGACCAGCACGCTCCAGCAGGAAGCCAGCCGAAAACTGCGCTTTTCGGCCAAGCGCACCATGCAGCTCGCGCAGAAACTGTACGAGGGCGTCGATCTCGACGGCGAGACCGTCGGCCTGATCACCTACATGCGGACCGACGGCGTGCAGATGGCGCGCGAGGCGATGTTCGCGATCCGCGACCATGTCGGAAGCACCTTCGGCGCGAACTACCAGCCGCCGGCGCCGCGCGAATATTCGACCAAGGCGAAGAACGCGCAGGAAGCACACGAGGCGATCCGCCCCACCGACGTCGCCCGCACGCCGGAGGCGGTCTCGCACTACCTCGATCCTGACCAGCGGGCGCTCTATGCGCTGATCTGGAAGCGGGCGGTGGCCAGCCAGATGGCCTCGGCCGAGCTCGACCAGACCGGGGTGAACGTCGCCTCGGGCGGCACGATCCTGCGCGCCACGGGAAGCGTTCTGGTGTTCGACGGGTTTCTGAAACTCTACCACGAAGACCTTGACGACGCTGTCTCGGAAGACGAGGGCAGGATGCTGCCCCCGATCAACCAGGGCGATCGGCCGCGGCGCGGCGAGATCCGCCCCGAACAGCATTTCACCGAGCCGCCGCCGCGCTATTCGGAAGCCTCGCTGGTGCGCAAGCTCGAGGAACTCGGGATCGGCCGGCCAAGCACCTATGCCAGCATCCTGCAGGTGCTGCAGGACCGCGCCTATGTGCGGCTGGAGGCGCGCCGCTTCATCCCCGAGGATCGGGGAAGGCTGGTAACCGCCTTCCTGGAAAGCTTTTTCCCGCGCTGGGTCGATTACAACTTCACCGCCTCGCTGGAGGAAGAGCTCGACCTTGTCTCGGCCGGCACCGAGGACTGGAAGATGGTGATGCGCCGCTTCTGGGATGCCTTCAGCGGTGCTGTCGAGCAGACGCGCGAGCTCAAGATCTCCGACGTGATCGACGCGCTCGACCGCGACCTCGGCCCGCATTTCTTCCCTGCCAAGGCGGATGGGACCGACGCGCGCGCCTGCCCCGCCTGCGGCAACGGCAGGCTCGGCCTCCGGCTCGGCAAGTTCGGCGCCTTCATCGGCTGTTCCAACTACCCCGCCTGCCAGTTCACCCGGCGGCTGGAGGTGGGCGGCACCGAGGACGGCACCGCGACCGTGACGGAAGGGATCAGGGAGCTCGGCCACCACCCCGAAACCGGCGAGGCGATCACGCTCCGCCGCGGCCCCTATGGCCTCTATGTGCAGCAGGGCGAGGCCGACCCGGAGGCCAGGCGAAAGCCGAAACGCGCCAGCCTGGCACGGGGAATGGACGCGGAATCGGTCGGCCTGGAGAACGCGCTGGCCCTGCTTTCGCTGCCCCGCGTGGTCGGCATCCACCCGGAGGTCCGCGATCCGGTCTACGCGAATATCGGCCGCTTCGGGCCCTATGTGCAGCTCGGGAGCACCTATGCCTCGCTGGAGCCGGGCGACGACGTGCTGGTGATCGGGCTGAACCGCGCCATGGAGCTGCTGGCGAGGAAACTCGCCTCCACGCGCCAGCTCGGATCGCACCCGAAGGATGGCGAGCCGGTGGTGATCAAGCGCGGTCGCTTCGGCCCCTATGCCCAGCACGGCAAGACCATCGCCAACCTGCCCCGCAGCATGGAGATGGAGGCGATGACGCTGGCCGAGGCGGTGGCGTTGCTGGCCGAGAAGGGCAAGACCCTGGCCCCGCGCGGCGCCCGGGCCAGCCGGCGCAAGGCACCGGCCGCGGCCGAGGCGGCAGCCGCCGCCAAGCCTGCCCGCAAGGCAGCGGCGAAGCGCCCCGCCAGGCCCACCGCCAAGCCCGCCGCCAAGCACGCTTCCAAGCCAGCCGCCAAGGCCAGGACAAAGCGCAAGACCGTCTGACAGCGATTTGAAACGCAAGAAATCACTCTCGCGTTCCGCACGCCACCGGGCGGCACCGGACGCGCACCTGCATGCCGGCCATCCGGGCCGGGCCGAGCTGGTCGAGGTGTTCGGCAGCGATACCGACGGCGAGACGCTGGCGCGGCCGGTGGCGTGGGCGGGGGCGGGGGCGGGGGCGGGACAACGGCCGCTGGTGGTGATGGCGCCCGAACCTCGCGGCCAGCCGGCGCTCGCCCCCGGCGAGAAGGTGTTGGCACGGCTGCGCCCAATCGGCCCCGGCAAATTCGAGGGCCGAACCGTGCACCGGCTGGCGGAGGCACCTGGCCGGGTGCTTGGGGTCTATCGCGGCACCCCTGCCGGGCCAGGCAGGCTCATCCCCACCGACCGGCGCCAGAAGCAGGAATGGCTGATCCCGGCAGGCGAGACCAAGCAGGCCGACCCAGGCGAGCTGGTGCTGGCCGTGCCGCTGCCGCACAGCCGCCTTGGCCTGCCGCCCGCCCGCATCATCGAACGGCTGGGGCCGATCGGCCACCCTCGCTCGGCCAGCCTGGTTGCGATCCACACCCATGGCATCCCGGAAAAATTCCCGGAGGAAGCCCTGGCCGAGGCCGACGCCGCCGGCCCCTGCCCGCCCGGAAGCCGCGAGGACCTGCGCCAGCGGGCGCTGGTCACCATCGACGGCGCCGACGCGCGCGACTTCGACGATGCCGTCTCGGCCACCGCGCGCGCCGATGGCGGCTTCGACCTCGTGGTCGCGATCGCCGATGTCGCCCACTACGTCGCCGCAGGCAGTGCACTCGACATCGAGGCGAGACGGCGCGGCAACAGCGTCTATTTCCCCGACCGGGTCGCGCCGATGCTGCCCGAGGCGCTTTCCAACGTCTGGTGCAGCCTGGTGCCGGGCGAGGACCGGCCGGTGCTCGCGGCCGCCATCACCATCACCGCCGACGGGCGCAAGAGCAGCCACCGTTTCCTGCGCGGGATCATGCGAAGCACCCGCCGCCTGACCTACGAAGCAGCCCAGGCAGAGGCGGCGACCCCAGCGCTGGCCCCCCTGTTCGCCGCCTGGCGAACGCTGGCCCAGGCACGCACGGCGCGGGGCACGCTCGACCTCGAACTCGCGGAACGCAAGGTGACGTTCGGCCCCGATGGCAGGGTGGCAGCGATCGCCCCCGCCGCCCGCCTCGACAGCCACCGGCTGATCGAGGAGTTCATGATCCTGGCCAACGTCGCCGCCGCCGAGACGCTGGAAGCCAATGCCGCCGCTTGCATCTATCGCATCCACGACCGGCCGTCGGACGAGAAGCTCGCGGCGCTGCGCGACTACCTCGGCGCGGTCGGCCTCGGCCTCGCGCCCGGGCGCGACCTTCTGGCGAGGCATTTTGCCGGTATCCTGGCCCGGGTGCGCGGCAGCGACCTCGAACTGCCGGTGAACGAGATGGTGCTGCGCAGCCAGGCCCAGGCGGAGTACAGCACCGACAATATCGGCCATTTCGGCCTCGCCCTTCCCCGCTATGCGCACTTCACCTCGCCGATCCGCCGCTATGCCGATCTTTGCGTGCACCGCGCCCTGATCCGCGCCTGCCGGCTGGGTGAGGGCGGGGCGGTCGACCTGTCGGATCCGGCTGCCATCGCCCGGCAGGTGACCATGACCGAACGGCGTGCGGTGGCCGCAGAGCGCGATGCCATGGATCGCTACATGGCTGCGTTCATGGCACATCAGGTCGGCGAAACCTTCGACTCGCGTATTTCCGGCGTGACCCGTTTCGGTATTTTTGTCACTATTACTTCCAGCGGCGCGTCGGGCCTGGTGCCGATGCGCGCCCTGCCGGAAGATTATTGGATCCTCGACGACTCGCGCCACACGCTGACCGGGCGGCACAGCCGGACCGTGTTCGCGCTGGGCCAGGCGCTGCCGGTGCGTCTGGTCGAGGCGAATCCGGTGACGGGTGGCCTCGTGTTCGCGGCCGACCTCGCGATGCCGCCTTCCCGGACAGGGAAAGGGACCGGGAAGTGGGCGGGAAGCATCCCGCGCCGGCGCAACCGTTCCTCTGCTGCCTGACCTGGATCGCGGCCGCGCTGCTGGCGATGCTGGCGCTGCCCACGGCGGCGGAGGTCGCGCGCATGCCGGCGCCGGCACCGACCGTCGCCACCTCCGGCCCGCCGCAGCCGGCCGCCCCTCCTCCCTTCAACCGCGCCCTGACCGAGACGGTGTTGCGCGAGGTACTGACCGCGCTCCGCGACCGCTATATCGAGCCGGTCTCGCTGCCCGACCTGGCATTCCGGGCGGCAACGGGGCTCGGCAGCCTTGCCCCCGAGATCTCGGTGCGCCGTGGTGACGGCGAATGGCGGCTTGCCGCCGACGGCCGCGCGCTCGGCAGCTGGCGCGAGCCGGCGGCGGCGGATGCCCAGGGATGGGCCGGCATGCTGGCGGCGATGGCGGCCGCCGCGGCAACCGCGCCCGGGCTCCGCGGCACCAGCGAACCGCAGATGCTGATGGCGCTGAGCGAGCCGCTGAGCGCGGCGCTCGACCCCTACACCCGCTACGTTCCGCCGGCGGAAGCCAGCGCTGCCCAGGGGCGCCGGCGCGGCGAAAGCGGCATCGGCGTGCGCGCGGTGCCGGCGGCGGATGGCGCCGCGATCGTCGAGGTGCTTGAGGACAGCCCCGCCGACCACGCCGGACTGAGCGAGGGCGACCGCATCATCGCGGTCGACGGGGTGCGGCTGCGCGGGCTTTCCGAACCGGCGATCGCCGCCATGCTGGCCGGCGACGAGGATACGCGCATCGTGCTCAGCGTCCGCCAGGGGCGAGGGGCGGCGCTGCGCCAGGTGGCGATCATCCGGGCACTGGTCGTGCCGCCCAGCGTGCACTGGGAGCGCCGCGGCGATGTCGCCATGTTCCGGGTCTCCACCTTCAACCGGCTGACCGACCAGCATCTGGCGCGCGCCCTGCTGGATGCCCAGGCCGGCACCGTGCCGTTGCGCGGCATCGTGCTCGACCTGCGCGGCAACCGCGGCGGGCTGCTTCGCCAGGCGGTCGCCGTGGTCGACCTGTTCGTCGCCCAGGGCGAGATCGCGGCGACCCGCGGGCGCCACCCCGACGCCGCCCGCACCTATGTCGCCGCCGGCGCCGATCTGGCCGCCCGTCTGCCGCTGCTGGTGCTGGTCGATGGCTCCAGCGCCTCGGCCGCCGAGATCGTCGCAGCCTCCCTTCAGGCGCGCGGCAGGGCGGCGGCGGTGGGCAGCAGCACGCTGGGCAAGGGGCTGGTGCAGACCGTGATCCGCCTGCCCGACGGCGGCGAACTGGTGTTGACCTGGTCGCGGGTGCTGATCCCTCCCGGGGTCGCCCTGAACGGGATCGGCGTCGTGCCGGTGCTGTGCACCGTGCCGGGGCGTGAGACGGTACCGGCCCGCATCCTGGCGCTGCACAACGGCACCGTGCCGGACTGGCTGCGTGCCTGGCACCGCGCTGGTGGCGCCGGGCCGGGCCGGGCCGAGCTGCTGGCAGCGCGCGAGGCGTGCCCGCCGCGCGATGGCGGGCCGGAGGATCTGGAGGCCGCCCTGGCGCTGCTGGCCGATCCGGCGGCACTGGCCAACGCGCTTGGCCAGCCACCCGCTGCCAGCACCGTGCGGCCGCCGCGCCCGCCACGGCTGATCGCCGGCGCGAACTGAACACCACCCCTGCCCTTGACGCACGCCGCCGTGCGGCCTAGTTCCCGCCGCTTGAAACGGAACCGATCGCCATGGCCAAGTCCAACACCGTCCTGATCAAACTGGTAAGCACCGCCGACACCGGCGTGTACTACGTGACCAAGAAGAACACCCGCAACGCCACCGGCAAGCTCGAACTCAAGAAGTACGACAAGGCGGCGCGCAAGCACGTCGTCTTCCGCGAAGCCAAGATCAAGTAGGCGAAACCCGCCACCCCGCCGCCCCGCCGCCCCGCCGGCAGCACGCTCAGGCGGCTTCGGCCACTTCCACCCGGTTCCTGCCCGCCGCCTTGGCGCGGTACAACGCTGCGTCGGCAGCGTGCAGCAGCGCCTCGTCGAGCCGGCGTTGCGCGCCCGCCTCCACCGGTCCCACCAGCGCGGCAACGCCGATACTGACGGTGAGCGGCAGCGGCGTACCGGAGGGGGCGAACCGCAGCGCCGCAATGGCGCTGCGCAGTCGCTCGGCCACCGCCTCGCCCTCGCCGCGGGTAGCACCCGGCATGATCACCACGAATTCCTCGCCGCCATAGCGCGCGACCGTGTCGAACACCCGCACGTGCTGGCGGATGGCGTCGGCCACCACCTTCAGCGCGGCATCGCCGGCGGCATGGCCGAACCGGTCGTTGATCGACTTGAACCGGTCGAGGTCGATCATCAGCACCGCGAGCTGGCCGCGCGCACTCACCGCCTGGTCGGTCAGCGCCTTCAGGTGGCCGCGCAGGTAGCGCTGGTTGTAGACGCCGGTCAGCCCGTCGGTCAGCGCGAGGCTGATCGAATATTGCAGGTCGGCGCGCAGCCGCTCCTGGTAGAAGCGCCGGCGCACCTGGTTGCGCGCGCGGGCGCGGAGCTCGTTCTCGTCCATCGGGCGCATGACGTAGTCGTTGGCACCGAGATCGAGGCCGCGCACCAGGAGATCGCGCTGTTCGGGGTCGGCGACCAGCAGCAGCGGGGTTTCGCGCGTGGACTCCTCGGCGCGCAGGCGCGAGGCCAGCCGCAGCGGATCATCCGCGCCGAGCGCGAGGTTCAGCACGATCAGATCGAAGATGCCGCCGCGCGCCGCCTGCAGCGCCTGGCCGATATCACCGGCGCGCTGGCAGCGCACGCCGTCGCGGCCCAGCGCCTGGACGGCGAAGGCTGCCTCGTCCTCGCGGTCATCGACGATCAGCACCCGCGCGCCCTCCACGCCCGGGCGGGTGGGGCCGGCCTCGGTCACGCCCAGCTGCTGGGTGGTGGCGGTGCGCAGCCGCCACTCGTCGAGAAGCCGCTTCAGCCGCACGAGGCTGCGCACGCGGGCGAACAGCGTGCCGTCCTCGACCGGCTTGGTGAGGAAATCGTCGGCGCCGACCTCCAGGCCGCGCACGCGGGCGTCGCAATCGCCGAGCGCGGTCAGCATCACGACCGGCACGTGCTCGGTCTCGCGGCTGGCCTTCAGCGCCGTGCAGACCTGGTAGCCGTCCATGCCGGGCATCATCACGTCGAGCAGCACGAGATCGGGCAGCCAGCGGCTGGCCAGCGCCAGCGCGTCCTCGCCGGTGCTGGCGGTCGCCACCTCGTAATATTCGGCGCTGAGCTTGGCCTCCATCAGGCGGAGGTTGGCCAGCATGTCATCGACGATCAGGATGCGTGCACTCATGCGGGTGGTCTGGCCCGGGCCTCCTCGTGGCGATCACGCGACCGCAGGCGCCCACCATAATCGCAACCGCAGCTTGCAGGAAGGCATCACGTTGCCTGCTGCCCCCTTCGCGCCC
>JADYYZ010000415.1 GCA_020853405.1 Acetobacteraceae bacterium | reverse complement strand
CTGAACATCTCCGGGCGCACCCGCCTTTACGGCATCGTCGCCGATCCGATCGCGCACGTGAAGGCGCCGGTGCTGCTCAATCCGCGCTTCGCCGCGGCCGGCCACGATGGCGTGCTGGTGGCCCTGCACGTTTCCGCCGCCGACCTTGCCACCCTGGTCGCGGGCCTGCGCCGGCTTGCGAATTTCGGCGGATTCTCGGTCACCGTTCCGCACAAGGAGGCGATGGCGAAACTCTGCGACACGCTGACCGATGCCGCCCGCCAGGCCGGCGCGGTGAACGTGGTGCGCCGTGATGCCGATGGCAGCCTGCACGGGGCGATGTTCGACGGCGAGGGGTTCTGCGCGGGCCTTGCCGCGGCCGGGCATGCGATCGAGGGCAGGCGCGTCTTCATCGCGGGCGCCGGCGGGGCTGCGAGCGGGATCGGCTTCGCGCTCGCCGCGCACGGAGTGGCCGCGATCACCTTCTGCAACCGCACCCGCCCGCGGGCCGAGGCGCTGGCCGCGCGCATCCGCACCGCCTTCCCCGCCGTCACCGCCGGCGCCGGCGGCCCCGACCCGGCCGGGCACGACATCGTGGTCAACACCACGACGCTGGGGCTGCAGCCGGACGATCCGCTGCCGGTCGATCCGCGGCTGCTGCGCCCGGAGATGCTGGCGGTCGAGATCATCATGGACCCGGCCGAGACCGCGTTCATGCGTGCTGCCGCCGCGCGCGGCTGCCGCACCCATCCCGGAAAGCCGATGCTGGATCAGCAGATCACGCTGATCGGCCGTTTCATGGGCGCGCCGCTGTAGCGATGCCTAGCCGTCGGCCCGGATGTTCTGGCGGCGGACGATGCCTTCCCATTTCTCGGTCTCGCTTCGCAGGAACGCCGCCGCCTGCTCCGCCGTGCCGCCCTTCATGGTCATGAACTGGCTCTCGCCCAGCTTGCTGCGCACGTCGGGCACCGCCAGCGCCTGGTTCACCGCGCCGTTCAGCCGGGCGATCGCGGCGGCCGGCGTGCCGGAAGGCACGTGCACCATGTGCCACGTGTACGCCTCGTAGCCCTTGACGCCCTGCTCGTCGAAGGTCGGCAGGTCGGGCGTCAGCGGCGAGCGTTCCAGCGACGACAGCGCCAGTGCCCGCATGTTCGGCTGGCGCGAGGCCGTGAGGCCGACATCGACGATGAACTGCACGCGGCCGGCGATCAGGTCCGGATAGGCGGCGGCCGAGCCGCGATAGGGAACGTGGTTCGCCTGTGCCCCGATCATCGACAGGAACAGCGCGGTCGCGAGATGCACCGCGCCGCCATTGCCGGAACTGGCGAACGAGAATTTCCCGGGATTGTCCTGCAGCAGCTTCACGAACTCGGCCAGCGTGCGCGCGGGAATGCTGGAATGGACGGTCATCACGCACGGGATCTGGCCGACCAGGATCACCGGCGTGAAATCGGCCACCGGGTCGAACGGCAGGTGCGGGAACAGCGGCCGCAGCACGGTGTGCGCGACGGTCGAATAGAGCACCGTGTAGCCGTCCTTCGGGGCCTTGGCGACCAGGTCGGTGCCCACCACCACGCCCGAGCCGGTGCGGTTCTCCACCACGATCTTTTGCGGCAGGGTGGCGCTGGCATGGTCCGCGATCAGGCGGGCCGGTACGTCGGTGGGGCCGCCGGCGGCGAACGGCACGATCATGCGGATCGGCTGGCTCGGCCAGGCCTGGGCGCGCGCGGCGAACGGCAGGACAGTGCCGCCGGCGCCAAGGGCAGCGAGGCCGAGCAGGTTGCGGCGGTCGATCATGCGTAAAATTCCTCCCTCGTTCGCGCCGCACATGGCAACGCGCCGGGGCGGAGTCAACGCTGGCCGGCGGTGCCGACGAGTTCGGCGTAGAGCGCGGGGTCGGTAGCACCTTCGGTGCTGAAGACGAGTGCCTGGCTTTCCCGATCGAGCCCGAACGCCGCGCGCGCCCTCGGATCGGCGGCCGCGCGCAGCAGCACGGCAAGCCCGGCCACCGCGCTCTCGCCTGCCTCGACGCGCGGATTGCCGGCGGCCAGGCGCCGCATCAGCGGTGCCACGTCGTCGTCCGGAACCTCGGCGAAGGCGAAGGCGCGGCGATCGAGGTCCTGCCAGGCGAGCAGGCTGGGTTCGCCGCAGGCAAGGCCGGCCATGATCGTATCCAGCGCGCCGCCGAGGGTGCTCGCCTGCCCGCTCCTGGCCGAGGCAAGCAGGCACGACGCGCGGTCGGGCTCGGCGACGATCACCCGCGCCGCCGGTGCCATGATCGCGGCCTGCGCCGCAGCGGCGGCGGCGATGCCGCCGACGCCGGCCTGCACGAAGATGTGCGTGGGCGGCGCAGGCAGCGCGGCCAGCGCCTCCTCGGCCATCAGCCGGTAGCCCTGCATCACGTCGCGGGGAATCTCGTCGTAGCCGGGATAAGAGGTGTCGCTGACCACGATCCAGCCCTCGCGCGCGGCGGTCTCGGCGGCGCGGCGGACGGCGTCGTCGTAGTTGCCGGGCACGCGGCGCACCTCGGCCCCGAACGCGGCGATCGCCTCGACACGGCCCTGGCTCACGGTTTCGTGCACGAAGATCACCGCCCGGCAGCCCGCCCGCGCCGCGCCCCAGGCGACGCTGCGCCCATGGTTGCCGTCGGTGGCACAGGTCACGGTGATGCCCTTGCCGTGCAGCCCGGCCTGGCGCGCCACCGCATAGGCGCCGCCCAGCGCCTTGAAACTGCCGAGCCCGAACCGGCCGCTCTCGTCCTTCAGGTGGAGCGCGCCGATCCCCGCCTCCGCCGCGATCGCCGGCAGCGGCACGAGCCTGGTCGGCGCATAGCCGGGCCAGGCGGTGATCGCCGCCCGCGCCGCCGCATAGCCGGCATCGTCCAGCACGGCGGAGGGGCCGGGGGTGAAGCGTGGATTGACCAGCCAGGAGAAGCCCATGCGCGCACCGTCGCCCAGCCCGGCTGCGGATGCAACGCCCGCTTGCGCCGCGCACCAGGGCATGGCGTGATTAGCCGTTTCCGAAACGGAAAGGTCAGGCCATGCCCACCGAACGCGAGCTGCAGGAACTGAACGATAGCGCCTTCGCCAGCCTGAAGAAGGCGGTCGAGGAGCTGGTGACGGTGAAGGTCGTCACCTTCGTCGGCAACGAGGCGTTCGCCAAGGCCACCGGCCAGCCCGCCGGCACCGAGGGCGCGGCGACCGAGGTGAACATGGCCACCGGCGACATCACCGCCGCCTATTCCAACGCCGCCGCCGCCGGCGCCGATGTCCGCTCGCTGCATGACGCGGCGGTGGCGCGCGGCGCCGAGATCTTCACCCGCAACATCGACACCCTGAAGAACCTGGTGCTGGCGCTGACCGACCGGCTGCGCGCCTGACCGCCGGGAGGCGTGCGCGATGTTCGCCGGACTGTTCGGCGGGCGGGGGGCGGCAGGCAGCGAGGACCGGCTCGATGCCGATCGCAGGCGCCTTGGCGCCGGGCTGCTGACGCTTGAGATCAACACCATCATCAAGGAGGGAATCACCGCCGAGCGGATGCCGGTGCTGCCGCATGCGCTGCTCGACATCGCCGTCGAGTACGCGACGCTGCTGCTGCGCAATCCCGGCATCGCGGCGGAGGAGATGGAAGCGTTCCTGCTGGAGGGCGTGCGCGCCAGCACGACGGTGGCGGTCGCGCCGGCCGAGGAGGGTGCGGCCCCTGCCGCCG
>JADYYZ010000414.1 GCA_020853405.1 Acetobacteraceae bacterium | reverse complement strand
TGAACACCATGATCCTGCTGCTGTCGGGCTGCACGGTGACCTGGGCGCACCACAGCCTGCTGGAAGGCAAGCAGAAGGACCTGGTGAAGGGCCTCGCGCTGACCGTGCTGCTCGGCATGAGTTTCACCGCCGTGCAGGCGTACGAGTATGCGACCGCCCCCTTCAACTTCACGGGCGGCACCTATCCCAGCACCTTCTTCATGGCGACCGGATTCCACGGCTTCCACGTGATCGTCGGCACGGTCTTCCTCGCGGTCTGCCTGTTCCGCGCGATGAAGGGGCACTTCCAGCCGACCGGCAGCCATTTCGGCCTCGAAGCCGCGGCCTGGTACTGGCATTTCGTCGATGCCGTCTGGCTGTTCCTGTTCGTCTGCATCTACTGGTGGGGCGCCGGCCCGATCGCGAGCCACTGAACGCCTGTGCACCGGCGGCGGGAGGTGCCCCTCCCGCCGCTGGCGGCACGGCCGGCAATCGCATCCACCAAGCCGGCCCGTGCCTTCGTGCGGCGCCGCGGTTCCCCGGGCACCCCGGCCTCCCCATCTTCCCGCCATGACCATCCCACCCGTGCTGCGCTGGCCGCTGCTGCTGGTCGTTCCCACCTTCCTGCTGCTGTGCGCGCTTGGCGGCTGGCAGCTGCAGCGGCTCGCCTGGAAGACCGACCTGATCGCGCGCATCGATGCCGGCGCCGCGGGGCCGGCCGAGCCCTTCCCTGCCCGCGTCGTCGACGCCCGCGCGCTCGAATATCGGAAACTGGTCGCGCGCGGCACCTTCGACCACGCGCGCACGGTGTTCTATGGCGCGATCGTGCGCGGCCGCGAAGGCGGCAGTTTCGTGGTGACACCGCTGCTGCGCGAGGGCGCGCAGCCGATCCTGGTGCTGCGCGGCTGGGTGCGCGAGGGCAGGCAGGACTTTCCCCGCCCCGAAGGCGAGGTCGCGGTCACCGGCTTCGCCTTCGCCGGCAGTTCGGGCAACTGGTTCACGCCCGATCCCGACCCCAGGACGCGGCGCTTCTACGCCTTCGACATCCCTCGGATCGCCGCCGCGATCGACCTCGCCGATGTCGCCTCGGTCGGCCTGGTCGCGCTCGGGCCGCGCGATGCGGTGCCGCTGCCTGAACAGGCGCTGCCGCGCCCGACCAACCCGCATCTCGGCTACGCCATCACCTGGTTCGGCCTTGCCGGTGCCCTGCTCGCGTTCTTCGTCGTCTGGGCACGAAGCCTGCTGCGCGAACAGGAGCACGCACCATGACCGCCGGGCCGGCCACCCCCCTCCCTCCCGCCTATGGCGAGCTGTTCGCACGCCACGCCGAGATCGGCGCGCTGGAGGAATGCAGCGCCATCCTGTCGTGGGACCAGTCGGTCACCATGCCGCCGGCGGGTGCCGCGGCACGGGGCGAACAGTTCGCTGCGCTGTCGGCCGCGACCCACCGGCTTGCCGCCGACCCTGCGATCGGCACCCTGCTCGATCGCGCCGAGGCCGACGAGGTGAGTTCCCTGCCGGCCGAGCATGCTGCCAACCTGATGCTGATGCGCCGGCTTCATACCCGCCGCGTGGCGCTGCCGGAGCGCCTGGTTGCCGACCTGGCGCGGGCCAGTACCGCCTGCGAGACGACCTGGCGGGGCGCGCGCGCCAACAGCGACTTCGCCGCCATCCTGCCGGCGCTTTCCGAGCTCGTCGGCCTCACCCGCGAAGCCGCCGCCCGCCTGGCCGACGCGACCGGGCTTGCTCCCTACGACGCGCTGATGGACGGATTCCAGCCCGGCATGCGCACCGATCGCATCGCGCCTTTGTTCGACGAGCTGGAGAGGTTCCTGCCGCAGCTGATCGCGGCACGGCTCGCCGCCCAGGCCCGGGCGACGCCGCCGCTCCAGCCGCGTGGGCCGTTCCCGATCGCGGTGCAGCGCCAGCTCGCGCGGCGCCTCGCCGAAGTCGTGGGCGTCGATTTCAACGCCGCCCGCCTCGATGAAAGCGCACACCCGTTCAGCGGCGGCACGCCGGACGACGTTCGCATCACGGTCCGCTATCGCGAGGATGA
Organism: Acetobacteraceae bacterium; assembly: GCA_020853405.1. Lineage (GTDB taxonomy): Bacteria > Pseudomonadota > Alphaproteobacteria > Acetobacterales > Acetobacteraceae > JADYYZ01. Next base: position 7,196 of record JADYYZ010000414.1, on the reverse strand, counting down.
TTTCGCGCAGGCGCTGCTGGCGGTGGTGCATGAAAGCGGCCACGCGCTCTATCAGAGGAACCTCCCGCCCCTGCTGCGTCGCCAGCCCGCAGGCGATGCCGCCGGCATGGCGGTGCACGAAAGCCAAAGCCTGACGGTCGAGATGCAGGCCTGCCGGGGCGATGGCTTTCTTGGCTGGCTCGCCCCCGTGCTTGCCGACGCATTCGGCGCCGATCCCGCGTTCGATGCCGCGAACCTCGTGAAACTCTGGCGCGAGGTGCGCCGGGGCTTCATCCGGGTCGAAGCCGACGAGCTGACCTATCCGCTGCACGTGATCCTGCGCTTCCGGCTGGAGACCGCGCTGATCGCGGGCGAGCTCGAGCCGGCGGGCCTGCCTCGCGCCTGGAACGCAGGCTTCGCTGCCCTGTTCGGCACCCCCCCGCCCGACGACGCACGTGGCTGCCTGCAGGACATCCACTGGTACACCGGCTCGTTCGGCTATTTCCCGGCCTATACGCTGGGCGCGATTGCGGCTGCGCAGCTGTTCCAGGCTGCCACGGTGTCCGACCCCGCGATCGCCGCAGGGCTTGCCCGCGGTGATTTCCGGCCGCTCGAGGCCTGGAACCGCACGCATGTGCACGCGCACGGCGCGATGCTCGACCTCGACGGCGTGATCAGGGCCGCGACCGGGCGTGGCCTCGAGATCGCACCGTTCCGGCAGCACCTGCTTTGCCGCTATGGCGAAACCTAGTGCGTGATCGTCGGAGGCGGCATCGCCGGAGACGTGAATCACGCACTTGAACAGAGGCTTACGGCGCGTGACCGCTGCAATCTGAAGCGATCACGCGCTAGAAGGCCGCCGGCCCGCAACAACTGAAACTCATTGGGCGCCCTGGCGGCATCATTCCGCAACGCAGGCGGTCCACGCTCCCCTCCATCGCAGACCTTGCAGGCTGCAATGAGCCAGGCGGGGAAAGCGAAATGCGATGCCGGCCGGCGGCCCCGAAATCCGGGGCGGGCCGCACGGGGCGGGCGTGACCCCACCGCGCCCGCCCCCATCGCCCCACCCCGATCGCCGCCCGTGGCGGCCCAGCGTGCCGCTGCCGGCAGGGCAGGCGCAGCTCCGTTGCGGCGCGTTCATGCTGGCGGCCTTTCGCCGCCCGTCCGTCGCCATTAGGTTGCGGGGCACATGCGCTACATCTCCACGCGCGGGCAGGCGCCGCCGCTCGATTTCTCAGATGTGCTGCTGGCCGGCCTCGCCGGCGACGGCGGTCTTTATCTGCCGCAATCCTGGCCGCACTTCACCACCGCCGAGCTGCGGGCGCTTGCTGGCCTCGCCTATCCGCAGCTCGCGGCCCGCATCATGGCGCCCTTCGTCGGCAGGGCACTGAGTTTCGAGCGGCTGTCGGCCCTGTGCGATGCTGCCTGGCGCGGATTCGGCCATCCCGCGGTCTGCCCGCTCCGCCAGGCCGATACGCGGATCTTCCTGCTCGACCTGACCCGCGGCCCGACTCTCGCCTTCAAGGACATGGCGATGCAGCTGCTGGCGCGGCTGTTCGACCATGTGCTGGCGGAACGCGACACCAGCATCACGATCATCGGCGCCACCAGCGGCGACACCGGCGCGGCCGCCGTCGCCGCAATCGCCGGGCGTGCCCGCGCGCGCATCGTGATGCTGCACCCCCAAGGCAGGGTCTCGGCGGTGCAGCGCCGGCAGATGACGACCCAGCTCGCGCCCAACGTCACCAACCTCGCGGTGGCCGGCACCTTCGATGACTGCCAGGACCTGGTGAAGGCGATGTTCGGCGATCCCGACCTGCGCGCCGGGCTCGGCCTGTCGGCGGTGAACAGCATCAACTGGGCGCGCGTTCTGGCGCAGGTGCCCTATTATGTCGCCGCCGCGCTGGCGCTGGGCGGGCCGGACCGGCCGGTCGCCTTCGCCGTGCCCACCGGCAATTTCGGCAATGTGCTGGCCGGCTGGATCGCCCAGCGCATCGGCCTGCCGGTCGCCCGCCTGATCGTCGGCGCCAACAGCAACGACATCCTGGCGCGCTTCCTGTCCGCCAACGACATGTCGCTGGCGCCGGTGACGCCGACGCTGTCGCCCAGCATGGATATCCAGGTGAGCTCGAATTTCGAGCGGCTGCTGTATGTGCTGCTCGACGAGGACCCGGCCGCAACCGCGCGCACCATCGGGCAGTTCCGCGCAACCGGGCGGATGCCGGTGCCCGAGGCGGCCTGGCGCCGGGCGACGCAGGACTTCGCCGGCTTCGCGCTCGACGATGAGGGCACGCTGCAGGTGATGGCGGCGCACCACCTCGCCACCGGCGAGCTGATCGACCCGCACACCGCGGTCGGGCTTGCCGCGGCCCGCGCCCGCGCGCCGGTCGACGATTCGGTGCCGGTAATCGCGCTGGAAACCGCGCACCCGGCGAAGTTCCCCGAAGCGGTGGCCGACGCAACGGGGATCCATCCCGCCCTGCCGCCCGGCCTTGCCGACCTGTTCGACCGGCCGGAACGCTGCACCACGGTCGCCAACGATCTTGCCGCCGTGACCGCGCTCGTCCGCGCGGCCGCGAAGGAGCCGCTATGAACCAGACCACCGCCGCTCCAGGCACCCAGGTAAGCCGCCTGCCGTCGGGCCTGGTCGTGGTCAGCGAGACGATGCCGCGCGTCGAGACCGTGAGCCTCGGCGCCTGGGTCGGCGTCGGCACCCGCCACGAGCAGGCCGAGGAGAACGGGGTTGCGCACTTCCTCGAACACATGGCCTTCAAGGGCACCGCGCGGCGCAGCGCCCAGGCGATCGCCGAGGAGATCGAGGCGGTGGGCGGGCATCTCAATGCCTATACCGCGCGCGAGCAGACCGCCTATTACGCCAAGGTGCTGAAGGAGGATTCCGAGCTCGCCCTCGACATCATCGCCGACCTGCTGACCCACAGCACGCTCGACCCGACCGAGCTCGAGCGCGAGCGCGGCGTGATCCTCCAGGAGATCGGGCAGGCCAACGACACCCCCGACGACGTCGTGTTCGACCATTTCCAGCTCACGGCCTTTCCCGCCCAGCCGATGGGCCGCCCGACGCTCGGTACCGAGGACACGGTGCGCGCGATCCCGCGCGAGGCGCTTTCCGGCTGGATGCGCCGCTTCTACGGGCCAGCCAACATGATCGTCGCCGCCGCCGGCAATATCGCGCACGCGCGCCTGCTGGCGCTGGTCGAGAAGCACTTCGCCGAGCTTCCCGCGGTGACCACGGCAGCGACCAGCGCCGGCAGCTACGAAGGCGGCGAGATGCGCGAGGAACGCGAGCTCGACCAGACCCACATCGTGCTGGGATTCCCCGGCGTCGAGTACCGCCACGCCGACTACTGGTCGGCCTCGCTGCTCTCGACCCTGCTCGGCGGCGGCATGAGCTCGCGACTGTTCCAGGAGGTGCGCGAGAAACGCGGCCTCGTCTATTCGATCTACACCTTCGTGCAGCCCTTCAATGACACCGGCCTGTTCGGCCTTTATGCCGGCACCGGCGAACGCCAGGTCGCGGAACTGCTGCCGGTGGTGGCCGAGGAGCTGGCCAAGGTGCAGCGCCAGGTGACGCCCGAGGAGCTGAAGCGCGCCAAGGCGCAGACCAAGGCCAGCGTGCTGATGGCGCTGGAGAGCACCGGTTCGCGCTGCGAGCAGATCGCCCGCCAGATCCAGGTGCATGGCCGCGTGCTGCCGACCGAGGAGATCGTCGCGCGGATCGAGGCGGTCGGCACCGACCAGGTGCAGCAGCTGGCGACGAAACTGTTCCGCGCCCGCCCGACGCTTGCCGCGGTCGGCCCGCTTGCCCACCTGCCGCGCCTGCCCGTGATCGCGGAACGCCTGGCGGCCTGACAGGCGCGCGGCCGGCCATGCCCTCCGAGATATCGCAGAACGGGATATCGCCGGTCTCGCTCTTGGATTCGCTGCTGGTCGCGGCGAGCCGGGCCGGCGCCGATGCCGCCGACGCCGTGCTGATCGACGAACGCGCGCTGTCGGTGCGCCAGCGCCTGGGCAGGATGGAGGAGGTGACGCGCGCGGAAAGCACCGAGCTCGGCCTGCGCGTACTGATCGGCAGGAAGGGCGGGCAGTCGGCCGCGATTGTCTCCAGCTCGGACCGCGACCCGAGGAATTTCGCGGCCCTTGCCGAACGCGCAGTGGCGATGGCACGCGCGGTGCCGCCCGACCCCTTCGCCGGCCTCGCCGAGCACGAAAGCACCGGCCCGTTCGCCGCACTCGAGCTCGATGATTTTTCCGATCCCGCGCCCGCGGTGCTGGCCGCCCGCGCCGCCGCCGCCGAGGATGCCGCGCGCGCGGTGGCCGGTGTCACCAACACCGAGGACGCCGAGGCGAGCTGGAGCCGCACCAGCCTCGTGCTGGTCACCACCGGCGGCTTCGCGGGTGCGACCTGCCGCACCAGCCACAGCCACTATGTCACCGCGCTGGCCGGCGAGGGCACCCAGATGCAGCGCGACTACGACTATACGACCGCGACTCACGAAGCCGACCTGATCGCGCCCGAGCTGATCGGCAGGAACGCCGGCGAGCGCGCGGTGGCGCGGCTCAATCCGGTGCGCCTCGCCTCGTCCTGCCTGCCCGTGGTGTTCGAACCGCGCGTCGCCGGCTCGCTCGTCGGCCACCTGGCGGGTGCGATCAATGGTGCCGCGGTGGCGCGCGGCACCTCGTTCCTGAAGGACCGGATGGGCCAGCAGATCCTGCCGCGCGGCATCGCGGTGCACGACGACCCGGTGCGCGCGCGCGGCCTGCGCTCGCGCCCGTTCGACGGCGAGGGCATCGCCGGCAGGGCGCTGTCGCTGGTCGAGGACGGTATGCTCTGCAGCTGGATCCTCGACTGCCGCAGCGCCCGCCAGCTCGGACTTGCCAGCACCGGGCATGCGGCGCGCGGGGTCGCCTCGCCGCCGTCGCCCGCACCTTCCAACCTGTGGCTGGCCGCAGGCGTGCTCGCGCCCGACGCGCTGATCGCGGACATCGCCGAGGGTGTCTATGTCAGCGAACTGATCGGCATGGGCGTCAACCCGGTGACCGGCGACTATTCGCGCGGTGCCGCCGGCTTCGTGATCCGCCGCGGCCAGCGCGCCGAACCGGTCGCCGGCATCACCATCGCCGGCAACCTGGCCGAGATGTTCATGCGCCTGACGCCGGCATCCGACCTGGAATTCAGGCGCGGCACCGATGCGCCGACGGTCAGGATCGAGGCGATGGCGATCGCCGGCGCGTAACCGCGACAGGCGGGCAGGGCGGTGCCTTTCCCGCCGCCCGGAACTACCCGACAAGCCCGGCGAGCCAGCGCCGTTTGCCCGCCAGCACATGCGCCTCGCCAGCTTCGCGCGCGGCGGCCGCATCGCCGGCCGCGATGGCATCGACGATCGCCCGGTGCTCGTCGTTGCTTGCCCGGCGGTTGTCGCCGTGCCGCATGGTCTGGCGGCGCCCGAGATGGCTCTCCTTCTCGAGTCCGCGATAGATCGCCGCGGTGCGCCTGTGGCCGGCGGCGTCGAACAGGGCGCGATGGAAGCCGACATTCAGCCGGTAGAACGCTTCCGCATCGTCGATCGCCTCCGCCATCGCGGCGATCTGGCGGCGCAGCAGGGCGATGTCGGCGGCGCTGGCACGCCCGGCAAGGCGGGCGCAGCAGAACCCCTGCAGCAGCGCGCGCGTGTCGTAGAGCTCGGCGACCTCGCCCGCATCCAGCCGGCGCACGAAGGTGCCGCCATAGCGAGCGCCCGCCACCACCAGCCCGTCGCGCTCCAGCAGGCGCAGCGCCTCGCGCAGCGGCCCGCGCGAGATCTTCAGCCGGGCCGCCAGCGCCACCTCCGACAGCCGCTCCCCGGGTGCCAGCTGGCCGGCCAGGATCAGCCGCTCGATCGCTGAGCACGCCTGCGCGGCCAGCGACGGCCCCTTGGCGGCGATCGGACCATGCATGCGCGCAGCCAGCCACGCGCACAGCTCAATTGTCAACAGGGTGTTGACACCATGCCTGGGCTTGGCCACGCTGCCCGTCTTGCCGGAGGAGGCCCTTGCCGGAGGAGGCCGATGCACGCTCCCGTTGAGACGCCCCAGGGCGGCACCGCGCCACATGCCTCGGATGTGCTGGCGGGCATCCGTGTGCTCGATCTCACGCGCGTGCGCGCCGGCCCCACCTGCGTGCGCCAGCTCGCCGACTGGGGCGCCGATGTGATCAAGATCGAGATGCCGCCCGGCCTCGACCAGGGCGACCCGATGGGCGGGCAGCGCATGGGTCCCGATTTCCAGAACCTGCACCGCAACAAGCGGGCGATGACTCTGAACCTGAAGGCGCCCGAGGGTGTCGCCATCCTGAAGCGGCTGGCACGGCACGCCGACGTGGTGGTGGAGAATTTCCGCCCCGACGTGAAGGACCGGCTCGGCATCGCCTATGCCGACCTCGAGCCGGTCAATCCCCGTCTGGTCTATGCCTCGATCTCCGGCTTCGGGCAGGACGGGCCGTATGCCGCCCGCCCCGGCTTCGACCAGATCGCGCAGGGGCTCGGCGGGCTGATGAGCATCACCGGCCTGCCCGGCCAGGGGCCGGTGCGGGTAGGCATCCCGATCGCCGATCTGTGCGCCGGCATCTTCGCCGCCCAGGGCATCCTGCTTGCCCTGCTTGAGCGCCAGAACTCCGGGCGCGGGCAGTGGGTGCAGTCCTCGCTGCTGCAGGCGCAGATCTTCATGCTCGACTTCCAGGCGGCGCGCTGGCTGCAGGCAGGCGAGGTGCCGAAGCAGGCCGGCAACAACCACCCCACCAGCATTCCCACCGGCGTATTCCGCACCGAAGACGGCCACATGAACATCGCCGCCACCGGCACCGTGATCTGGCGGCGCTTCTGCCAGGCGATGGGCGCGGAGTGGGACCAGGACCCGCGCTTTTCCGACGCCGGCGCGCGCAGCCGGAACCGCGACGCGCTGAACGCGCTGATCGAGGCGAAGACCCGCACCGACACCACCGCCCACTGGGTGGCGGCGCTGAACGATGCCGGCGTGCCGTGCGGCCCGATCAACAGCATCGACCAGGTCTTCGCCGACCCGCAGGTGCAGCACCTGGGCATCGCCCAGACCTGCAACGAGAACAACCGCAGCGCCACCTATGTCGGCCAGCCGATCCGCATGAGCCGCAGTGAAAGCCGCATCGCCGCCCATCCGCCGGCGATCGGCGAACACACCGACGC
>JADYYZ010000413.1 GCA_020853405.1 Acetobacteraceae bacterium | reverse complement strand
GCCACGCCATCCGCCTCGACCTTTCCGCGGCACCCGGCCTTGCCGACGCGGAACGGCACGCGGTGTGGCACGAGGACGCCTGGCGACAGGCGTTCGTGCTGGGCGACACACGGGCCGCGGTCGCAAGCGTGCCGATCGGCTGGGACGGCGCAGGCGCCAGCATGCGTCGGAACTACCTCTACAACGAGAAGCTCGACCTTGCGGGCCTGGTCCGCATCTGGGAGGCGATCTGCACCCGCCCCGATCGACCACGGGCGGTGAACTTCCTCACCCACGGGTTCGGCCTGGTCGATCAGGGCTTTCGCCGGCAGGCAGTCGACTTCCTGCGCCATGTGCGCAGAAGCGGCGGGCGCGTGGTCTCTGCCCGCACGCTCGCGCCGGCCGTCTCGCGTGCTTGACAAGGGATGACACCGACGATGCAGGACAAGATCGCCCAGGAACTGTTCTTCACCCCCGCCGAGTACGATGCCAGGCTGGCGAAGATCCGCGCCGGCATGGCGCGGCGCGGCATCGATACCCTGCTGTGCGCCGGGCCCGAGAACATCTTCTACGGCTCCGGCTACCAGACCTTCGGCTTCCACAATTACCAGCTGCTGGTGATCCCGCTTGCGGCAGCACCCTTCCTGATCCTGCGCTACCTGGAAAGCATCCAGGCCCGTCGCTACAGCTGGGTGCAGGATGTCGTGACCTGGGACGACACCGACGACCCCGTAGGCGTCACCATCCGCGAGCTGAAGGCGCGCGGCCTTGCGGAAGGGTGCGTCGGCACCGAGGACAACGCGTATTTCTTCCAGGTCGCGTCCTGGAAGAAGCTGAATGCCGGGCTGGCCAGGCTGGTCAACGGTTCCGGCACCGTGGAGGCAGCGCGCGCGGTGAAATCGCCGCAGGAGCTGGCGTTCATGCGCGAGGCCGCCCGCATGACCGACCTTGGCATGGAGGCCGCCACCGCCGAGATCCGCGAAGGGCGCACCGACAACGACGTCGCCGCCGCCGCCTTCGATGCGATGACACGCGCCGGCGCCGAATGGCTGACGCGCGATCCGATCGTGACCAGCGGCGACCGCTCGGGCCTGCCGCACACCTGCTACATGGGCAAGAAGCTCGCCGCGGGCGATGCGGTTCTGCTGGAATTCTCCGGCGTCCACCGACGCTACTACGCGCCGATGATGCGCGGCGCCGTTGTCGGCCGGGCCGACAGCCGGGTCCGGCGCATGGCCGACGTGTGCATCGAGGCGCTGAACGCCGCGATCGACAGGGTTAGGCCGGGCGCGACCTCGGCCGAAGTCGACAGGGCGGCACGTTCGGTGATCGAACGTGCCGGCATGTGGGAGAACTACCGCAAGCGCAGCGGCTACTCGGTCGGGATCGGCTTCTCCAGCTGGGTGGAAGGGGGTGTTGCCAGCCTGAAGGAGGACGACCCCACCGTGCTGGCGCCCGGCATGTGCTTCCACATCCCGATCGCGCTGCGCATCTATGGCGAGGCCGGCGTCGGCTTCTCGGAAACGGTTTCCGTTACCGGGACCGGCGCCGAGATACTGGGCAGGGCGCCGCGCGCGCTTGCCGAATGCTGAGGCGCCGGTGCTGAGACGATGAACGACACCGACATCGAAACCGATGTGCTGGTGGTCGGCGGCGGGCTTGCCGGCCTGCGCGCCGCCATCGCCGCGCGCACGGCAGGCGCGCGCGTGCTCGTCGCGGTGAAGGGCAAGCTCGGTCGCTCCGGCTGCTCCGCCATGACCACCGCCGGCTTCGCAGCCTGCCTGCCCGACGCCGATGACAGCATCGGCGCGTTTGCCGCGGACACGTTCCAGGGCGGTGGCAGCATCGGCGAACGGGAACTGGTGGATATCCTGTGCCGCGAGGCCGCCGGCGAGGCCCTGCACCTGGAATCGCTCGGCGCCCGCTTCCGCCGCGATGGCGGGCGGCGACTGCTATCGCCCAGCGGCGATCATTCCAGAAGCCGCGTGCTGCTGACCGTAAACAATCTCGGCACCGACCTCACCGTTCCGCTCGCTGACCATGCCGCGGCGATCGGCGTCGCCAGGCTGGAATCGCTGATGGTCGTCAGCCTGCTCGAAGGCGAGGACGGCATCGCCGGTGCGATCGGCTGGGACACGCGCAACGCGCGGTCAGTGCGCATCGCGGCCGGCGCCACGGTACTTGCCACCGGGGGTGCGGGCCGGCTGTTCTCGATCACCAGCAACCCCAACGACGTGACCGGCGATGGGTTCGCCCTGGCCGCCGCGGCCGGCGCCAGCTTGCGCGACATGGAGTTCATCCAGTTCTACCCCTGGCGCTGCATCGACCCCTTCGACAAGGCACGGGTTTCGATCCAGCCCTCGACATTCGTGCTCGGCGCCAGGCTCTACAATGCCGATGGCGAGCGCTTCATGCAGCGCTTCAACCCGGATGGCGCCGAGATCTCCACCCGCGACATCGGCGCGCGCGGCATCTTCTGCGAGATCCGCGACGGGCGCGCGGTGGGCAGCGGCGTGCGGCTCGATCTCTCGGCGCTGTCGCGGGATGCGTTCGCGCGCTCCAACCCGAAGGTCGCCCATTATCTCGAGAAACTTGGCCTCGACCATGTCACCTATCCTTTCATCGTCGCGCCCGAGGCGCATTTCTGGATGGGGGGTGTGGCGATCGACGCCTTCGGCGCATCGAGCGTGCCGCGCCTGTTCGCGGCGGGCGAGGCGGCAGGCGGCATTCATGGCAGCAATCGGCTGAACTCGAACGCGATCCCCGATACGCAGGTGTTCGGGGCCCGGGCCGGCACGCGCGCCGCCCAGGTTGCCATCGGCGCCCGCCCGTGCGCGCGGCGAACCGCGGTGCCGCCGCCGCCGGTGCGTGATCGTGGCCTTTCCGAATCCGACCTTGCCGCGATGCTTTCCGATCTCAGGGAACGCATGTGGGTTTCGCTCGGCATCCTGCGCGCAGCACCTGGCATCGAGGCAGGGCTTTCGCACGTGCGCACGCTTCGCGACCTGCTGCAGGGACAGGGCGCTGCCGATGCCGCGGCGATCCGGCCCTGGTACGAGCTCGGGTTCCTGTGCAGCACCGCCGAACTGGCGCTGACCGCGGCGCTGTTTCGCACCGAGAGCCGCGGCGCGCACTTCCGCGAGGATTTCCCGGACCGCGACGACCTGCGCTGGGCAGGCAGCGTCACCATCCGCCGCCAGGGTGGTGGGCTGCTGACCGGCTTCAGCCCGCTTCGGGCCATCGACCATGCCGCATGAGGGCATCGTCCGCGCGGTCGCCGCGTGCGCGCCCTCGATGCTTTCATTCCTGGAATCGGTCGTGAACATGGATTCGCCGACCGAGGACAAGGTGCTGGCCGACGCCGTCGGCGACCGCTTCCAGGCGCGCGCGGAATCGCTCGGCCTCGCTGCCGATCGCGACAGCCAGACTGTGTTCGCCGACAATCGCATCTGCCGCCATCGTGCGGCGGGCGCGGGCCTGCGGCCCCGCATCCTGATGATCGGCCATTTCGATACGGTCTACGCGGCCGGCACGGCGGCGGCCCGGCCGTTTCGCATCGATGGCGCCCGCGCCCTCGGCCCCGGCGCGCTGGATATGAAGGGCGGAATCGTGGTCGGGCTGTTTGCGCTGGAGGCGCTCCGCG
>JADYYZ010000412.1 GCA_020853405.1 Acetobacteraceae bacterium | reverse complement strand
TTTCCGATCGCCGAGGTCGCCGCCATCGGCCAGGAACTCGGCGTGCCGCTGATCGTGGACAACACGGCGGCGCCGCTGCTGTGCAGGCCGATCGCGCATGGCGCGGCGATCGTCGTGCATTCCGCCACCAAGTATATCGGCGGCCACGGCACCGCGATCGGCGGTGTCATCGTCGATTCCGGCGCCTTCGACTGGGAAGCCAACGCCGCCCGCTTCCCCATGCTGAACACGCCCGACCCCAGCTACCACGGCGCGGTCTGGACCCAGGCGACCAGGCAGCTCGGCCCCGTCGCCTACATCATCAAGGCGCGCGTGACGCTGCTGCGCGACGCCGGGGCCGCAATGAGCCCGTTCAACGCCTGGCTGTTCCTGCAGGGGCTGGAGACGCTCAGCCTGCGCATGGCCAGGCACTGCGAGAACGCGGCAGCGGTCGCCGATTATCTTTCCGGCCATCCGGCGATCGCCCGCGTGGTCTATCCCGGCCTGTTCGAGGGCAAGGGCGCAGCGCGCACGCGGAAATACCTGGAACACGGCTTCGGCGGCATGGTCGGCTTCGAACTCAAGGGCGGCATCGACGCCGGCAAGCGCTTCATCGATGCGCTGCAGCTCTTCTACCACGTCGCCAATCTCGGCGATGCGCGAACCCTCGCGATCCATCCTGCCAGCACCACGCACAGCCAGCTGGCGCCGGCCGAGCAGCGCCGGACGGGCGTGACCGAGGGCTATGTGCGGCTTTCGGTCGGGCTTGAGCACATTTCCGACATCCTGGCCGATCTCGACCAGGCGCTGCAAAGCACGGGCGCCATGAGGGTGGCGGCCTGACCCCAGCAGGGCCGGGTTCCCCCGACCCGGCCTCCCTGCCTCTGCCAAGGAAGCAACGATGCCGATCCTGCTGCCCGAAACCCTGCCCGCCGCCGCCGCCCTGCGCGCTGAGGGAATCCGCGTGCTCGCGCCAGGCGAACGCCCGGCGCGCACGCTGGAGATCGGCCTCGTCAACCTGATGCCGGACAAGCCGACGACCGAGACGCAGCTCGGCCGCCTGCTGGGTGCCGCGCCGCAGGTCACGCGCCTTTCGCTCTACCGGCCCGAGGGCGAGGCATCCCGGCGCACGCCGGCGGCGCACCTCGACCACTATGAAACGATCGAGGACGCGGCAGCGGCGGCGCTGGATGCGCTGATCATCACCGGCGCGCCGGTGGAACAGAAGCCGTTCTCGGCGGTGCGCTACTGGCCAGCACTCGCGGCACTCTACGATCATGCGCGCGAGCGCGCGCTCCCGACGCTGAACATCTGCTGGGCAGCGATGGCGGCACTGCATCACTTCCGCGGGGTGGCGAAACGGGGCCTCGCCCGCAAGGCGTTCGGCGTGTTCGACCAGCGCGTGCTGGAGCCCTCGCACCCGCTGATGCAGGGCATTGCGAAATCCTTCCCCCTGCCGGTTTCGCGCCACGCGGATGTGCCCCGGAAGATGATCGAGGACGCCGGCGTTTCAGTGCTGGCGGCCGACAGTGAAAGCGGCGCCTCGGTCGCCCACGATGCCGGGAATGGCGCGACCCTGCTGTTCGACCATTTCGAGTATGATGCGGAGACGCTGCTGGCCGAGTTCCTGCGCGACCGCCAGGCGGCACTGCCGACCGCGCCGCCTTCCGGCCTGGCGCTGGGTTCGGCCGGTGCCGTGCCGTGGCGGCCTGTCGCGCACCTGCTGTTCCGCAACTGGCTGACCGAGGTCGAGCGCGGGGCCGCCGCCCGCCGCCCCCGCGACCTTCTGGATTGGTTGCTGGCATCCGATGCGCCGATGCCGGCCGACAACACCCTGGTCGCGGTCGGGAGCGCCGGGCCGGAGCTGTTTGCCGGCGTCGCCGCCGCCGCCGCGGCGCTGGGCATGCCGGTCGCGTCGATGCGCCATCAGGTGGTGGATGGCACGCACGCGGTCGCCGTGGCGCTCCGGGGCGAGGTGGCCGAGGCGACGATCGAGCGATTCACGAAGCGCGTGGTGGAAACCGATGGCGTGCACCGGGTGCTGCATCGCGCCGCCGGCCATCATGGCAGCGCGCTGGTCGCACAGCCGACCGGGCGCGCGGCGTAGGATGGTCTACAGCCGGGCGGAGCCAGGCGCCGCCCGGCTATGCCTCGGGAATCCCCGCCGCGCGCAGACCCTCGGCGTAGCGCGCCAGGAATGACTCGTCGGCGCAGAAGAAATAGTTGTCGCGCGCCTCGGCGATCGAGAAGCCAGGCTTGCGCCGCAGCAGGTCGGCGACCGCCAGCCCGAGCTCCTCGTGCGCGCCCGTAAGTCCCAGCACCGCCACCAGGTTCGCGGCAACGCGGTGGCTCGCGTTCGGGTGGCCGAGCGCGATCCGGAAATACTCGATCGCGCTGTCGCGTTCGCCCAGGATCAGGTGCGCGAGCGCCTGCATGTTGCGGAAGGCCCAGATGTGCGGATCGCGCGGGCTGAGCTCCAGCGCGCGCTCGGCCAGCGCGATCGATTCCTCGGCACGACCGCACCAGAGCAGGGTGTCGCCGAATGCGAAGTAGCCTTGCCCGAAGCTGGGATTGAGTTCCAGCGACCGCTCGTGCGCGGCGATCGCGGGGGAGAACCGGCGATAAAGACCCAGCACGCGCCCCAGCACGCTATGGGTGGTGCAGTCGCGCTCGTCCAGCGCCACCGACTGCCGCGCGGAATCGAGCGCCTCGGCCATCCACCCCGCGCGCCGGGCGCCGGTGCTCAGCAGTGACTGCTGGAACCCGAGATAGGCAAGCGCCGAATGCGCGCGCGCAAGCCCAGGCTCGAGCGCGATGGCGCGGCGGAACATCGCCTCCGCCTCGGCGAAGGCAGGCGCCGAGAAGCCCCAGAGGTGCCACAGCCCGCGCTGGTAACTGTCCCACGCATCGAGGTTCCCGGGCGGCTTGCGCACCGCCGCCTCGCGTTCCGCCTGGGCCAGTTCAGGCTCGATCACGGCGGCGATCTGGCGTGCCATCTCGTCCTGGATCGCGAAGATATCGGGCAGATCCAGGTCGAAACTCTCGCTCCAGATCTGGCTGCCGTCGTCGGCCGAGACCAGGTCGGCGGTGATCCGCACGCGCGTGCCGCGCCGGCGCACGCCGCCCTGCACCAGGTAGCGCACCCCCAGCGTTGCACCAATCTCCCGCGGGTCAACATCGCGGCCACGGAACGGGAAGGTGCTGTGGCGGCTGAGCACCGTGAGCCAGCGATAGCGGGCCAGCAGGCGGATGATGTCCTCGGTCAGGCCATGGGTGAAGTACTCGGCATCCTGGTCCTGGCTGAGATTGGCAAAGGGCAGCACCGCGATCGAGGGCTTGCACCCCGCCGCCGCGCCCGCTTGTGGCGATGGCGCCATAGCATCCTGGGCGCCGGCCGGCACCGCGGGGTGGTCGCCGGCGGGCGGCGGTGCCGCGGGTTCCTGCACCTCGGCCACGAAGCGGAAGCCGCGCTTGGGCATGGTGCGGATCAGCGCCTGCGCCTCACCCGAATCGCCGAGCGCGCGGCGCGCGGCGTTGATGCGGCTGGACAGCGCCGCTTCGGAAATGATCCGCCCGCCCCAGATCGCATCGATCAGCTCATCCTTGCTGACGACGCGACTGCGGTGGCGCACGAGGTGCGCCAGCAGATCGAAGACCTGCGGCTCGACATGCACCGGATCGGCGCCGCGGCGCAGTTCCTGCCGGTCGAGATCAAGCGTGAAGTCGGCGAAGTGCAGCTGCATGCGACGCGCTCGTCCGCCCATCAGGCGCTGACGGGACCCACCGGTGCGGGCCGGGAGACTGATGCGGCAATGTTTCCACCGTAGTTCACCAAAGCCCGGATTGCACCCTCCCGGCGGGGCCGGGCGCATGAATTCTCAAGGAAGTCTCAATCCGCGCGCCAACCGCAGCTCAAGCGCGCACCGCTCCCTCGGGCGAGAAGCATCGCCATCGGTGCCCGCAACGGCGCTCACCGGTCCTGACCCTCCAACCGAAAGGTACCTGCGATGAACCCGATCCAGACTGGCCACCTGATCCTCGATGCCGTGCGCACCTGGCACCGGCGTTCCACCTCGCGTCGCATGCTGGCGCAGATGGGCGAGCGCGAGCTGCGCGACATCGGCCTTGCTCCCGGCGATGCCTCGTTCGAGGCGCGCAAGCGGTTCTGGGAAGTCTGAAACCAGCGGTCGATGATTTTTGCGGTTGATCTGACGGATGCGCGCGATGCCGGCGGTATGGGGCAATCGCCCCGTGCCGCCGGCATGACGCGCCAGCGCGCGATCGTCGGCGGCGGCCTAGCCGGAGACGTGAATCACGCGCTCAAACAACGTGTTGCGGAGCATGATCGCGTCAATCCGAAGCGATCATGCTCTGAACCGGCGCCTCGCGTGCCAGCGCCTGGAGTTTGCGCCGCAGCCAGACATGCGCCGGGTGCGCCTCGTGGCGCCGGTGCCAGGCCATCGACAGGCGGGCGTGCCGCACATCGACCGGCGCCGGCCGCGCAACGAGGCCGTGCGCCCGGGCGATGCGGCTGCCCATCCTTCCCGACATCGTGCAGACCAGGTCGCTGGCAAGCAGGATGTCGGCGACCGCCAGGAAATGCCCGCACGTCACCGTCACCCGGCGGGGATGGCCGGCGGCGCGCAGCGGTTCATCCAGCGCCGCGCGGCGGCTGCCATTGGGCGAAACCACCAGGTGCGGGAACCCGACGAACCGCGGCAGGCTGAGCTCGCCCTCGGAAAGCGCGTGGCCGGGCCGCATCAGGGTGACGAACTCGTCGGGCAGCACCAGGATGCGCGTGAAATGCGCGGGCAGCTCCTCGGTCATCACGGCCAGCGCGATCGCGATGTCCTGGCACTCGAGAAGCGCGGCGGCGTCGGTGCGGTCGACATGACGGATGGTCAGCGTGCATCCGGGCGCCTCGGCGGCAAGGGCCGCGACCAGGGGTGCTGCCAGCACCGCCTCGGCATACTCGCTCATGCCGATGCTGAAATGCTCGGTGGCGGAGGCCGGCACGAACGGCAGTTTCAGCGCCAGCGCCGCCTGCACCTCGTCGAGTGCCGCGGCGATCCTGGGGTCGAGGTCGTTGGCGAGCGCGGTCGGCTCCACCCCGCCGGGCCGGCGCACGAACAGCTCGTCGCCGAACGCCCTGCGCAGGCGCGCCAGCCCGTTCGACACCGCCGACTGGGTCAGCCCCAGGCGGGCGGCCGCCCGCGTCACGTGGCGTTCGCGCATCACTGCGTCGAACACCCGCAGCAGGTTGAGATCGAGGGCGGCAGGGTTCATGCCCCATCATCGCGATGAATGAACGCGCTTTCCAGCACCGCCGGGCCGGCGCCCGGCGCCCTGCGGGTGGCGGGTGGCGGGTGGCGGGGAGCCGGCGCCGGCCCGCTCAGCCGTAGCGCAGCAGCCGCGCCCCATGCGCCGCCAGCCATGCCTTCGCTGCCTCGGCGTGGGGCGTCAGCTGGTCGCAAAGCGCCCAGAAACGCGGGCCGTGGTTCATGTGCACCAGGTGCGCCGCCTCGTGCGCCACGACATAGTCCAGCACCTCGGGCGGGGCGAGCACCAGCCGCCACGAGAAGGCGAGCGAGCCGTCGGGCGCGCAGCTGCCCCAGCGGCTGCGGGTGTCCTTGATGCTGATGCGCGGCACCCGCCGGTCCAGCACCGCCGCCTTGGCCAGCGCCAGCCCGCCGATGCGCCGTCGCGCCTCCTCGCGCAGGAAATCCGCGACCCGCCGCGGCACGTGCACGGCATCGCCCGCCACCTCCAGCACGCCCTCGCCCAGCCGGGTAGGGCCGCTGAGGCGGCCGAGATGGACGATGCGGTGGGCGCGCCCGCCGACCGGAACGACGGCGCCCGGAAGGAAGGGCGAGGCGGGGGCGAGGCACGACAGCCGCTCCATCACCCATTCGGCGTGCGCGTGCAGCAGCTCGAGCCCTTGGCGGCGGCCGGCGCGCAACGGCAGCGTCACCACCACGGCACCCGCGCGCGGGTCGATGCGCAGGCTGACCCGCCGCGCGCGCGGGCTCTTGCGCCACTGCACCGGCGCCTTTCCATGGCTGGTTGCGACCAGCTCCGGCTCGCCGGGGCCGAAAAGAGGTTGCGACGCGGGCATGCGGCGGAGTCTGCGCCGGCCGGCACCTCGCGGCAACCGCGCCTTGCAGGTAGTGTCGGCGGATCGTGCCCGGCCACGCCAACTCCCTCCCGATCGCAGACGTGGTTTCCCTGGCGGGCGCGGGCCTCGCCTGGGGGATGACCCCGGCCGTCACCAAACTGGGCGGCTTCACCGGCATTCCCGCGTTGGCCTGGTCGGGCGCGCAGGCGGGTGCGGCGGCGCTGATGCTGGGGACGCTGGCGGTGGCAACCGGCAGGCGGCTGCCGCTCAACCGCCACGGCCTGTGGTACTCGCTCGCCGCCGGCGTGATCGGGCTCGCCTTCCCCAATGTGCTGCTGTTCCTCGGGATGCTGCATGTGCCGGCCGGCTTCTTCTCGCTGCTGGCGCCGCTGTCGCCGGTGCTGACGACGCTGGCGATGGGGATTTCCGGGCACGAACGGGTGGGCCGCGCGATCGTCGTCGGCTCGGTCCTGGCAAGTGCGGGGGTGCTGCTGGCGATGCTGCCAGGTGCCGCGCTGCCCGACGCCGACGCGCTGCCCTGGGCGATCGCGCTGCTGCTGGTGCCGACCGCCTATGCGGTGGCGAACGTGATCGCCGCGGTCTGGCGCCCGGCCCAGGCAGACGGCATGGCGCTGGCGGCCGGCACGCTGGCGACCAGCGCGGTCGTGCTGCTGCCGCTGGCCTGGGCGTCCGGCCATCTCGCGGGTGCCGCCGGGGCCTGGCACGCGGCGCTGCCGCTGATCGTGCTGCAAGGCGCGCTGCAGGCGATCGCCTTCACCCTTTATTTCCGCATGATCGTGAGCCAGGGCGGCGTGTTCGCCAGCAACGTCGCCTATGTGATCACGCTTTCCGGCGTCGGCTGGGGCGCGGTGCTGTTCGCCGAACGACCCGGCTGGCTTACCATCCCCGCCGTGGCCCTGGTGTTCGCGGGGTTGTGGGTGCTGACGCGGCGGTGATGCGGGGCTATGGCTGCGGCAGCGCGCGGCGCAGCTGATCGAGCAGCCGGTCGAACTGGCCAGGCAGGCTTTGCGCGGGCGAGGGTTCCGGGGGCGGCGCCTCCGGCATGCGGGCGCGCAGGCGCTGCACCGCCGCCTCGGTGCCCGCAAGGTCGAGCGCCAGCGTCTCGCCGCCGGTGCCGGTGAGCGGGTTCTGCGGCAGCCGCGCCAGCATGGTGGTTGCCGCCAGCAGCTGGCGGGCGGCGGTTTCCGCCTCGCCGGGGCGCGGCACGCAGACCAGGCTGCGGCCCTCCAGCCCACAGGGAAGTTCCAGCATCGGCTCGCGCCCGAACCGCACCTGGGCCGAGGCCAGCATGCCCAGCACCGCAAGCCGCCCGCTGTCGAGCGTGAGGTCGCGCGCGACCAGCGCCGGCACGGCCCGGCCGCCGCGGATCAGCACCTCCAGCCCGACGCCAGGGCGCGGCATGTCGCCGCCGCGCGGCGCCTCCAGCCAGGTGTGGTGGCGAAGCGTGCAGCTGCCGCGGTCGGTCATCGGGTCGGTGCTGCAGGTAAGCAGCCAGCTGCCGATGGTCTCGCTCGTCGGTGCCGTATCGACCCGCCGCGCCTGCGAAAGCGCCATCGACGGCAGCAGCAACAGCAGGATCAGGATCGCGCGCACGAGAATCCTCCCGTAGGGTGGGCGCCGGAGA
>JADYYZ010000411.1 GCA_020853405.1 Acetobacteraceae bacterium | reverse complement strand
GGCGCGGCTCGCTGCCGAGATCCCGCCGCACCAGGCGCGCGAGGAGGCGGAGATCTATCCGCGCGCGGCGGTGGCGCTGGGCGGGCGCGACCCGGTCGGCGCGCTGCTGCGCATGCATGCCGACCTGTTCGGCATGGTGCAGCGGCTGTCGGTGCTGACCGCCGCGCTGGCGGGCCGCTCACCCGACGCCACCGAGCGCGCCGAGCTGCGCCGGCTGCTCTATGGACTGGAGGCGGTGCTGACGCTGCACATGACCGCCGAGGAGGAGATGTTCGCGCTGTTCAGCGACGCCGCCCCCGCGCGCGCCGCGTAGCTACGGCGCGGCACCGATGCGGAACGCCCGCTTGTCGGCCAGGAACTCGCGGTTGCCGATCGAATCCGGCGGCATTCCCGCCAGCACCGCCTGCACGTCGGCGATCACCTCCGGCCGCTGGCGGTAGTACTGGTGGTTCGCCTCGCTGAGCGCGGTCGAGGAGACCCGGCTGCAATCGATCAGCGTCACCTTCTGCGGCAGGCTGGTCAGGGTGCGGGGGCCGGCGGTACCCAGCCGGTCGGGGTTGGCCTTGGTGACGTCGCTGATCGCCAGCGCGTTGTCGTTCAGCGCGAAATAGACCTGCACCGAATGCGCGAGGTCGGGCAGGGACATGAACTTGCCTTCCTGCTCGAAGGCGTCGTTGTCCTCGTCGGCGGCCATCAGGAAGATGGTGTCGAACAGGCGCGGCACCTTGCCGCCGAGGTCGCTCAACAGCGCCTGGAACGCATTGCGGAGCGCATAGTTGCCCATGCTGTGGGCGACCAGGTGCAGGCGGGCGCCGCACATCGGCGGCGGCTCCTTTTTCAGCTTGATCGCCTCGCGCCGCTCCGCCTCCATGGCGCGGAAGAAATCGACCAGGCGCAAGAGCGCGCGCGCGATCGCCTTGGCCGAGGAGCGGGCATCGTCGCGGTCGGAGGCGTAGCTGATCAGCGGCACCATGGTGCCGTCGGCCGGCCAGCTGAACACCGCCACCTCCAGCGGGCGGGCGGCGGTGGACCAGCGCAGTTTCAGTTCGGCCGCGCGCAGCATCGCCATCTCGAAATCGCAGGCATAGCCGTGCAGGAACAGCAGCAGGTCGGCATTGTTGTCGATCAGCCGCTTCTGCAGGCCGGAATAGACCGCGGCACTGCCGAACTTCACCGGCGCATCGGCGGCGACGTTGCCGACGCCGGGGATCGCCTCGGGCGCGACCCGCACCTCGGTCAGCGCGAAGTCGGTGCGGCGTCCCTCGGGCGGGGCGACATCGGCCGCCCCGTAGCGCAGATAGAGCGGCGAATTGCGGTTCAGCCGCGGACCGAACGGAATCTTTCCCCTCGTCTCCTCGCGGTTGGTGACGAAGTGCACGGTGATGTCGGCCATGGTCCGGCCCCCGGTTCGTTGCGCCGGCGCAATCCTAACCCGGGCCGGGCCGCGCCGCTAGGCCGCACGCGCGGGCGCGGCCCGGGCGTCCTCGGCCACCATCGCCGCGCACTTCTCGCCGATCATGATCGCGGGCGCGTTGGTGTTGCCGCTGGCCACCACCGGCATGATCGAGGCATCGGCCACCCTGAGCCCCGCGATGCCGTGCACCCGGAGCCGCGCATCGACCACCGCCCGTGCGTCCTGGCCCATCCTGCAGGTGCCGACCGGGTGGTAGATCGTGGTCGCCTTGTCGCGGATGAACGCCATCAGCTCCTCGTCCGATTGCACGCTGTCGGCGGGGTCGATCGGCTCGACGATCCAGCGCCGCATCGCGGGCTCGGCCATGATGCGACGCATGATCTTCAGCGCATTCAGCATCACCCGCCGGTCGGTCTCGGCGGCGAGGTAGTTCATGAAGATTTTTGGCGCCGCCCTGGGGTCGGCCGAGCCGATGTGACAGTGGCCGCGGCTTTCCGGCCTGAGCTGGCAGGCACTGGCGGTGAAGCCGGGGAAGGGGTGCATGCGGGTGCCGATCTTGTCGGTCGAGAACGCGATCAGGTGGATCTGCGCGTCCGGCGCCTCGAGCGCGGGGTCGGTGCGATAGAACACGCCGGCATGGCCGGCGGCCAAGGTCAGCGGGCCCTTGCGCGTCAGCACCCACTGCACGCCCGCCTTCCATTGTTTCACTGTGCTGCCGAGCAGGTCGTTCATGGTGATCGGCTCGGTGCAGCGGTACTGGCAGCGGATCTGGAGGTGGTCGTGCAGGTTCTCGCCGACGCCGGGCAGGTCGTGGGTGAGCGCGATGCCGTGCCCGGCCAGCAGCGCCGCCGGCCCGATGCCCGAGAGCTGCAGCAGCTGCGGGCTGTTGAAGGCGCCGCCGCACAGGATCACCTCGGCGGCGCGTGCCTCGTGCGCCGCGCCATGCCGCTCATAGGCGATGCCGACCGCACGGCGGCCTTGCAGCAGCAGCCTGGTCGCCAGCGCCTCGGTCTCGATCTTCAGGTTGGGCCGCCGGCGGACCGCTTTCGTCAGGTAGCCGATCGCGGTGGAACAGCGCATGCCGCTGCGCGTGGTGGTGTGGAAATAGCCCGCCCCTTCCTGCACCGCGCCGTTGAAATCCGGGTTGCGTGGAATGCCCACCGCCTCGCACGCATCGAACATCGCCTCGCATAGCGGGTGGCGGATCACCTCCGAGACGCCGAGCGGCCCGCCGCTGCCGTGCCAGGCATCGGCGCCGAGGCAGAAATCCTCGGCCTTGCGGAAGAACGGCAGCACGTCGTCGTACGACCAGCCTTCGTTGCCCATCTGGCGCCAGCTGTCGTAATCCTGGCGCTGGCCGCGCAGGTAGAGAAGCCCGTTGATCGCCGAGGAGCCGCCCAGCGTCTTGCCGCGCGGGGCGATCACGGTGCGGTTGTTCAGCGCCGGTTCGGGTTCGGTGTTGTAGAGCCAGTTGTGGCGGGGGTCGGTGAACAGTTTGGCGTAGCCGATCGGGATATGGATCCAGATCGAATCGTCCTTCGGCCCGGCTTCGAGCAGCAGCACCCGGAATTGCGGGTTCTCCGACAGCCGGGCTGCCACCGGGGCGCCCGCGCTGCCCGCGCCGACCACAATGAAATCGAACTGTTCCGCCATCTCGCCCGGTCCTTCCCGCCTGCC
>JADYYZ010000410.1 GCA_020853405.1 Acetobacteraceae bacterium | reverse complement strand
CGCGCCGGCCCACGACGCGGTGAAGGCCAGCTTCGCCAACGGCACGCTGACCGTCACACTGCCCCGCCCGCCCGAGGCGAAGCCGACGACCAGGCGGATCGCGATCAGCCCTGGCAGCGGCCAGCAGAGCTGAGGCGACGGTACTGATACCATCGCCCCGAATGCGTGATCGCATTCGGGGCGATGCGCGGCGTCGGCCGCGGGCCACTTCGTGGCCTCGCCACGAGCGAGGAACTCGTGGCGCTGGTATGAGGCGGCGGCCGGGTGGCGCCCTTGCAGTGCGGCCCGGCTAGCGCGCGGCAGGCGCGAGCTCGACCGCATAGGTCTCCACCGCCGGCACGCTCCGGATCAGCTTGCGCTCGGCGAGCCAGCGCGCGAACCGGTCGTAGCGGTTGCGATCGAGCGCCGCCGGGCTGTGCGCGAAGCGCGGCAGGGTCGCCGACCACGCCCGGTGATTGAGCTCGTTGTCGAGCTCCTTGCGCCCCTCCAGGAACATCCGCAAGGCGGCGTCGGGGTTGTTGATCAGATAGGCGGTCGCCGCCTCGGTCGCGTCGATGAAGGCGCGCAGGCGCGGATCGCCCACGCGGTCGCGGTGCGCCACATAGATCAGCTCGTCATAGAGCGGCACGCCATGCTCCTCGGGGAAGAAGGCGCGCCCCGGCCGGTTCTCGATCGCCAGCTGGTTCAGCTCGAAATTGCGGAAGCCGCCGATGATGGCATCGACCTGGCCACTCATCAGCGCGGTGGAAAGACCGAAATTGACGGCGACGAAGCGGAGCTCGCCCACCCCGACGCCGCTGCCTTGCAGCATCGCCGCCATCACGATCTCCTCGAAGCCGGCGACCGAGTAGCCGATGCGCCGCCCCTTGAAGTCGGCGATGTCGCGGATCGGCCCGTCCTGCAGCACGGTGACGGTGGAGAGCGGGGTGGCGATCAGGGTGCCGATGCGCACCAGCGGCAGCCCCTGGTCGACCGCGAGGTGCAGCGACTTCTGGTAGTAGACCGCGACATCACCCTGGCGGGCTGCGACCAGTTTCGGCGGGTCGTTCGGATCGGCCGGCGCCACCAGCCGCACATCGAGGCCGAAGCGGCGGAAATCTCCACGCTGTTCTGCCACGATCAGCGGTGCGTGGTCGGGGTTGACGAACCAGTCGAGCAGCACCGTCAGCTTCTGCTGCGCCTGCGCAGTCGCCGGCGCGGCGCACAGCAGCGCCGCGAGGATCAGGCGTTTCATGGTGGATTGATTCCCCTTTCATGCATCCGCCGCGGCCTGCTCACGCCGCCTCGCGCAGCGCATCGGCCTGCCAGGGCACCATTTTCCGCGCCAACACGTCCGTGCCCCACCACAGCAGCAGCGCCATCGCGGCCAGCGTGAACAGGGCGGCGAACATCAGGTCGGTCTGGCTGCGGCCATTGGCGTGCAGCATCAGGTAGCCGAGGCCCGCGCTCGACCCCACCCACTCACCCACGACCGCCCCGATCGGCGCCACCGCCGCGGCCACCCTGAGGCCCGATGCGAGCGCGGGCAGGGCCGCCATCGCGCGCACGCGGAACATCACGCTGGGGGCCGACGCCCCCATGCTGTGCGCGAGGTCGAGGAAGCCGGGGTCGGTGCGCCGCAGCCCGTCATAGAAGGCGGACGCGACGGGGAAGAAGATGATCAGCGTCGCCATCAGGATCTTGCCCGCCATGCCGAACCCCAGCCACAGCGTCAGGATCGGCGCCAGCGCGAACACCGGGATCGCCTGGCTCGCCACCAGCAGCGGCAGCAGCCACTGCCGCGCCGGGCGGAACGCGGCCAGCAGGAAGGCGGTGGCCACACCCAGCAGGGTGCCGCACAGCATGCCCAGCAGAATCTCGTACAGCGTCACCAGCGCGTGCGGCTGGATCGCCGCCCAGCGATCGACCCAGGTCGCCGCCACCAGGCCAGGACCAGGCAGGATGAATCTTGGTGCACCGGTTGCCCAGACCAGCAGCTGCCACAGCAGCACGAGGCCGCCGAGCGCGATCGCGCCGCGCAGCGCGTTCACGCCGCGGCTTCCTTCAGTGCCGTCAGCAGCCGGCCCTGCTCGGCAAGCAGGGCCGGATCGTCGGGTGCGCGCGGCGGCAGGCCGGGCGGCAGCGGGATTTCGCTCGCGCTGGCCGGGATGCCGCGCAGCACGAAGATGCGGTGCGCCAGACGCAGCGCCTCCAGCGGGTCGTGCGTCACCATCAGCACGGTGCGCCCGGCCAGAAGCGTCGCGGCCAGGTCCTGCAGGCGGAGCCGCGTTGGCAGGTCGACGGCGCTGAACGGTTCGTCCAGCAGCACCACCGGGCGGTCCTCCATCAGCGTCCGCGCGAGTGCTGCGCGCTGGCGCTGGCCGCCCGAAAGCGTCGCCGGCATCTTTTCGGCCTGCGCCGCGAGCCCGACCTCGGCCAGCACCTGCCGCGCCCGGTCACGATCGGGGCGCTCGCCGCGCAGCCGGGCGCCCAGCATGGCGTTGCCCAACACCGACAGCCACGGGAACAGCAGGTCGGCCTGCGCCATCCAGGCGATGCGGGGGCCAAGCGCCAGCGCATCGGTGGCCGCGATCCTGACGCCATCCTGCGGCGCGATCAGCCCGGCGACCAGCCGCAGCAGCGTCGTCTTGCCGACGCCCGATGGCCCGAGCAGGCAGGTGGTGCGCCCGGCCTCGATCGTGATGGCAAGGCTGCCGAGCACCGGCACGCCGCCCAGCGCCAGCCCGCGCAGCTCGACATCGATCCCTGGCGGAGAAATCCGGTCGCGCATGCCCCACCGTTCCCTTCGCCGGTATGAACCGGATCAGGTTCCAGGGGTCGCAGCGACAACCGCCTCTCAGCCCACCATGGGCTCCCCCCGATGACGAGGGCCAGGATGGGGCGGCGGCCTCGCTGATGCAAGGGCGGGCCGCGGGCACCAGGTTGCACGGCCCGACGGGCCGGGCAATCTGGCGGCCGATGGCGCCGCTGCTGTTCACCTCGGAGATCTATCGTGGCTCGGTCTATGGCCCGAAGCACCCGCTGGCGATTCAGCGCGTGCCGGCGACGCTTGACCTGATCGCAGCCCTCGGCTGGCTCGACCCCGCGCGCCGGCGCGACTCCCCCGAGGCAGACGACGCGGCACTCACCCGCTTCCACACGCCGGACTATATCGCCGCCCTGCGCCGGGCCGAAGCGACGCAGTCGGCGAGCGAGGAGATGCGCACGCGCCACCACATCGGCGCCCACGGCAACAGCATCTACCCGCGGATGTTCCGCCGCCCGGCCACCAGCGCCGGCGGCACCATCGCCGCCTGCCGGGCCGTGCTGGATGGCGGCCTCGCCTACAACCCCGGCGGCGGCACGCATCACGGCATGCCCGATCGCGCCTCGGGCTTCTGCTTCGTCAACGACCCCGCCCTTGGCATCCTCGCCTGGCTCGATGCCGGGCTTCTGCGCGTGCTCTATCTCGACATCGACGCGCACCACGGCGACGGGGTGGAGTTCGCCTTCGCCGGCGATCCGCGCGTGCTCACGATCAGCGTG
>JADYYZ010000409.1 GCA_020853405.1 Acetobacteraceae bacterium | reverse complement strand
CCGCTGCATGCCACCGATGTGGCGCGCGAGCTCGGCATCGGCCGCATCATCGTGCCGCCCAACCCCGGCATCCTGTGTGCCGAGGGGCTTCTGGACTCCGACCTGGCCACCGACTTCGTCGAGGCGCGGCTGTTGCGCTTCGCACCGGCCGCGCTGCGCCAGCTCAACGCCATGCTGCGCTCGGTCGGCAAGCAGGTCGATGCGTGGTTCGCGCGCGAGAAGGTGGCGGAGGCAGCGCGCCATGTCGCCTGGTCCGCCGACCTTCGCTATGCCGGGCAGAACTTCGAACTTTCCGTGCCGCTGACGGGCGCGGCGCTTGATGCCGACGCCATCAGCCAGGCGCGCGCCGTCTTCGATGCCGACCACGAGCGCGCCTATGGCTTCGCCCAGCCGGCCGAGATCGTGGAGTTCGTGAGCCTGCGGGCCAAGCTGCGCGCCACCCTGCCGAAGCCTGCGGCGCCGCTGCTGCCGGCACGCCCGCCCGGTACGCCATGCGGTTCGCGCCGCGTCGCCTTCGCGCGCGATCACTGGAGCGAGACCCCGGTCTTCCGGCGCGGGGATCTCGCACCCGGCCAGTCCATCGTCGGGCCCGCGATCATCGAACAGATGGACAGCACGACGCCGGTGTTTCCCGGCGATTCCTGCATCGTCGATGCATGGGGCAACCTGGTCATCGACCGGGGGGAGGCATGACGCAATGGCCCTGACACCGATCGACGTCGAACTGCTGCGCACGGCACTTTCAAGCGTGTGCGATGAGATGTTCGTTGCCATCATGAAAAGTGCCTATTCCACGAACATCAAGGAACGGCACGATCACAGCACCGCCGTATTCGACGCCCAGGGCCGGATCGTCGCACAGGGCGAAAGCCTGCCGCTGCACCTCTCCTCGATGCTGGGCCTGGTCGAGCTGGTGCTGGGCCGCTACGGCACGGACGGCATCATGCCCGGCGACATGTTCATCTCCAACGACCCGTTCGTGGGGCGCGGCTCGCACCTGCCTGACGTCGCGCTTCTGGCGCCGGTGTTCCATGACGGGCAGCTGGTGATGTTCGTTTCCAACATCGCCCACCACGCCGATGTCGGTGGCATGGCGCCCGGCAGCATGTCGGGCGGCATGACCGAGATTTTCCAGGAGGGTATCCGCATCCCGCCGATCCGGATCGTGCGGGGCGGCGAGATCATCGACGACGTGCTGGAGATGATTCTTCTGAACGTACGCGTGCCGCGCGAGCGGCGTGGCGATTACCTGGCGCAGATCGCCGCCAACCGCCTGGGCACCCGGCGGATTCAGGAGCTGATGGCGCGCTGGAGCATTCCTGATCTGCAGGAGGGGATGCAGGCCATGATCAAGGCGGTGGCGCGGCGCATCCGCGCCGGCATCGCCGGGATCCCGGACGGCACCTATGGCTTCGCCGACCTGCTGGACGACGACGGGATGGGCACTACCGACATCCCCATCAAGGTCAGGGTCACGATCAAGGGCGAACGCGCGATCTTCGATTTCACCGGGTCGGGTCCTCAGGTGCGCGGCAACATGAACAACAGCTACGCGGGCCTTCAGGCAGCGGTGCTGTTCGGGCTGAAGGTGCTGGTCGATCCCGACGGCCCCACCAACCACGGCATGCTGGAACCGGTTACGATCGTGGCCCCTGCCGCATCGGTGGTGAATGCCTCGTTCCCCGCGGCGACGGCCGCCCGCGCGCAGACCTGCCAGCGCATCATCGATGCCGTGCTGGGTGCCTTCGCCAAGGCCATCCCCGACCGCGTGATCGCCGCCAGCAACGGCGCCAACGGTGCGGCCGCGTTCTCCGGCACCGGGCCGGACGGCACCTATTATCTGTACATGGAAACCATCGGCGGCGGTGCCGGCGCGCGGTCGTACAAGGACGGCGTAGATGGCGTGCAGGTGCACGTCACCAATACCTCGAACCTGCCGATCGAGGCGCTGGAGAACGAATACCCGCTGCTGATCGAGCGGTACGAGCTCGTGGCGGATTCCGGCGGCGCAGGGCAGTGGCGGGGCGGCATGGGGTTGCGCCGCGTCTATCGCGGCCTGGGCCACGTTCTCACCTTCAGCGGCCAGGGCGAGCGCGCCGTGCATCCGCCCTGGGGACTGTTCGGCGGCAAGCCTGGCGGCACCAGCAGGATCGAGCTCGTGCACGACAGCGGCCGTCGCCGGAAACTCTCCAGCAAGCCGATGTCGATCGAGGTCGGGCCCGACGCGGTGGTCTGGATCGAGACGCCCGGCGCCGGCGGCTATGGCCCGCCGCGCAAGCGTAGCGCCGAGGCCCGTGCCGAGGATTCCGCCAGCGGCAAGTTCAGCGCCCGCTACATGCGCACGAACTATGGCGAAGCCGGCCCCCGCACGGTGGCGAAGAAGAACCGCAATCGCACGCGTTGAGGCTGGTCAGGCGGGCCGACCCAGCGCCCCAACCTTGTCGACCATGCCGGCCGGCCAGGCACCCCTGGCCTCCAGCCCGCGGGCAAGCTCGATCGCCTTGCGGTGCCAGTCGCCGACATCGATATCGACGATGGACACGCCCTGGCCGCGCAGGAAGGTCTGCTCCTCCTCCCACGCCGCCAGCACCGAGCGCGTATAGGCAAGCCCGGCTTCCTCGTTCGCGGCATTGATCGCGCTGCGTTCGTCGGCTGAAAGGCTTTGCCACACCCGCTCGGCGATGGTCATGTACACCAGCTGGTGGCGGTGCCGCGTCAGCACCAGGTGCTTGGCACTTTCGTGGAACTTGAAGGGCACCACGAAGTCGGCCGGCAGCTCGATGGCGCGCACCAGGCCCTGGCGCAGCGACAGCTGGGCTTCCTGCCACGGCACGGGCACCACCTTGGCGCCGGCACCTTCCGGCCCCCAGACCAGCAGATCGACCTCGTTGTTCGGCACGCGCATGCTGACGCCGCGCAGACAAGCCCGGCTATCAACGGGATCAGGAACGGTGCCACAGCGCGCGCAATCCCGTCGAACTGCCGACCAATGATGTTGCAGGCACCAGCAGCAACACCATGGCTGCCGAACTGGCAACCAGTTCGAAGCGCGCGAAGCCTGCGCTGATGCGATCGAGCAGCATCCCGTTCGTGTTCCCGACCGTCACCCTAGCGCGCCAAACGCATTCGCCACGCCTGCATTTGCAGGGTTATATTTCGGGTATATTTATGTCAAACATCGGTGCAGCACGTCCGCAACGTAAGGGGCCCTTGGATGTCGTCGTATGATTTCGTGGTTGTCGGTGCCGGCATCAGCGGCACGGCACTGGCCTATTTCCTGAAGAGGGGCGGGGCAGCGCGCGTGCTGCTG
>JADYYZ010000408.1 GCA_020853405.1 Acetobacteraceae bacterium | reverse complement strand
TCGCCCCGCCCGCCTTCGCAAGCGCCTTCGTGATCGCCGCCGTCAGCGACGTCTTGCCATGATCAACATGGCCAATCGTGCCAATGTTGCAGTGCGGCTTCGTCCGCTCAAACTTCGCCTTCGCCATTGCTCTCTCTCCGCGGTCGCGGTCGTTTCAGGTGATCGGGACGGGGGGTCGTGACACGGGGGGTCGGAAACTCACCACCGGTAATGGCTGAAGGCCTTGTTGGCCTCGGCCATGCGGTGCGTATCCTCGCGCTTCTTCACCGCAGCGCCGCGGTTGTTGGCGGCATCCAAGAGCTCGTTGGACAGCCGCTCCTCCATCGTGTGCTCGCCGCGCTTGCGGGCGGCATCGATGATCCAGCGGATCGCCAGCGCCTGACGGCGTTCGGCGCGGACCTCGACCGGCACCTGGTAGGTGGCGCCGCCGACGCGGCGCGAGCGCACCTCGACCGCCGGCTTCACGTTGTCGAGCGCCTCGTGGAAGGCACGCACGCCGTCACCCTGCTTGCGCTTCAGCGTATCGAGTGCCGCATACATGATGCCTTCGGCGGTGGACTTCTTGCCGTTGTACATCAGCGCGTTCATGAAGCGGCTGATCACCTGGTCGCCGAACTTCGGATCCGGCAGGACCTCGCGCTTCTCGGCGGAATGGCGTCGCGACATCGCTCAGACCCTCACTTCGGCCGCTTGGCGCCATACAGCGACCGGCGCTGGCGGCGCTTGGCGATACCCTGGGTGTCGAGCACGCCGCGCACGATGTGGTAGCGCACGCCGGGCAGGTCCTTGACGCGGCCGCCGCGGATCAGGACCACGCTGTGTTCCTGAAGGTTGTGGCCTTCGCCGGGGATGTAGCTCACCACCTCGTAGCCGTTGGTCAGGCGAACCTTGGCGACCTTGCGCAGCGCCGAGTTCGGCTTCTTCGGCGTCGTCGTATAGACGCGCGTGCAGACGCCGCGCTTCTGCGGGCAGCCCTGCAACGCGGGCACCTTGTTGCGGCCGCGACGCGGTTCGCGCTCCTTGCGGATCAGCTGGTTGATGGTCGGCATCGCGCCCTTCTCGAACCCGGTCAAACTCGCACCGCCAACCACAGACAACGCCCGCGAACGAGGCGGCGGCGCCCATTTCGCGGGTTTCACCTCTGCTGCCGGCCTCGGCCCGCCATTCGGTCTGGCGGGCGGCGTCGGCAACGCGGTTGCACAAACGATCCGGCGCCGCGAGCCAGGCCCGTGGCGCCGAGAGGCAGGCGTTTAACGATCCGCCGGCACCGCGTCAAGCGCGCCCGGCAGCGACGGCGCCGGAATCACAAGGGCCGGCCCCAGCGGGGGCCGGCCCTGCGTGCACTGCAACGCCCAACCCTGGGCAATTCAGTCTCGTGCTACTCGGCGGCCGGCACGGTCGCGGCTGCCGCCTCGGGTTCCGCTTCGGAAACCGGATCGGGCAACGACGCGGAGTCGCGCCCGACCGCGCGGGCGCGGTCGCGCTGGGCGGCGATCGAGCGCAGCCGGTTCATCACGCTGCCGGTGCCGGCCGGGATCAGGCGGCCGACGATCACGTTCTCCTTCAGCCCGTTCAGCGTATCGGTCTTGCCCGCCGTCGCCGCCTCGGTCAGCACGCGGGTCGTCTCCTGGAACGAGGCGGCGCTGATGAAACTGTGCGTCTGCAACGAGGCCTTGGTGATGCCCTGCAGCACCGGATGCCCCGTGGCCGCACGCTCGCCGGCGGCGATCCGCTTCTCGTTCTCGATCTCGAACTCGATGCGGTCGGCGGTTTCGCCCACCAGATAGGTGGTGTCGCCCGGATCGTCGATCTCGACCTTCTGCAGCATCTGGCGAACGATCACCTCGATGTGCTTGTCGTTGATCTTCACGCCCTGCAACCGATAGACGTCCTGGATCTCGTTCACCAGGTAGTTGGCCAGCGCCTCGACCCCCAGCACCTTCAGGATGTCGTGCGGCACGCGCGGGCCGTCGACCAGGGGGTCGCCCTTGCGCACATAGTCGCCCTCCTGCACCGAGACGTGCTTGCCCTTGGGGATCAGGTACTCGCGCTCCTCGGTGGTCTCGTCGTTCTTGACCACGATGCGGCGCTTGGCCTTGTAGTCCTTGCCGAACTCGACGCGGCCGTCGATGTCGCTGATGATCGCGTGGTCCTTCGGCCGGCGCGCCTCGAACAGCTCGGCCACGCGCGGCAGGCCGCCGGTGATGTCGCGGGTCTTGCTGCTTTCGCGCGGGATGCGGGCCAGCACGTCGCCGGCGTGCACGTGCGCGCCGTTCTCGACCGACAGGATCGAATCGACCGAGAGGAAGTAGCGCGCCTCGGCGCCGGTCGCCAGCTTGATGATCGCTCCCTTCTCGTCCTTCAGCACGATGCGCGGGC
Source organism: Acetobacteraceae bacterium (assembly GCA_020853405.1). Lineage (GTDB taxonomy): Bacteria > Pseudomonadota > Alphaproteobacteria > Acetobacterales > Acetobacteraceae > JADYYZ01. The sequence continues at coordinate 2,146 of JADYYZ010000408.1, read as the reverse complement.
GCAGGTCCGCACCCTTGGCCTGCTGCTTCCAGTCGACCACCACCTTCGAGCTCATGCCCGTCGCCTCGTCCATGCGCTCGACGACGGTGACGCCCTCGATCAGGTCCATGAACTCGATGATGCCCGAGCGCTCGGTGATGACGGGGAGCGTATAGGGATCCCACTCGGCCAGTTTCTGGCCGCGGATCACCTCGCTGCCTTCGTCGGTGATCAGCCGCGCGCCGTACGGCACCCGGAAGCGCGCGCGCTCGCGGCCCTGGCTGTCCAGCAGCACGATCTCGCAGTTGCGGCTCATCACGATCAGGCTGCCGGCGCTGTTCGGCACCAGGTTGCGGTTCTTCACCACCACCTTGCCGTCGTGGCTCGCCTCGACCGAGGACTGCTCGGCGCCGCGCTGGGCGGCACCGCCGATATGGAAGGTGCGCATGGTCAGCTGCGTTCCCGGCTCGCCGATCGACTGCGCGGCGATCACGCCCACCGCCTCGCCGGTGTTCACCGGCGTGCCACGCGCAAGATCGCGCCCGTAGCAGTGCGCGCAGACACCGACCCTGCTTTCGCAGGTGAGCACGCTGCGGATCTTCAGCTCCTCGACGCCGGCGGTCTCGATCGCCTCGGCGTCGCGCTCCTCGATCAGGGTGTTGCGCGCGGCGATGATGTCGCCGGTGACCGGGTTGACCACATCCTCGGCCGCGGTGCGGCCCAGGATGCGCTCGGTCAGGCTGGAAACCACCTCGCCGCCGTCGAGCACGGCGCGCACCTTGATCCCGGCCTCGGTGCCGCAGTCATCCTCGACGATGATGCAGTCCTGGGCGACGTCGACCAGCCGGCGCGTGAGGTAGCCCGAGTTGGCGGTCTTCAGCGCGGTGTCGGCCAGGCCCTTGCGCGCGCCGTGCGTGGAGTTGAAGTATTCCAGCACGGTCAGGCCTTCCTTGAAGTTGGCCTTGATCGGGGTCTCGATGATCTCGCCCGAGGGCTTGGCCATCAGGCCCCGCATGCCGGCCAGCTGGCGCATCTGCGCAGGGCTGCCGCGCGCACCGGAATGGCTCATCATCCAGACGCTGTTCATCGGCTTGCCGATCTCCAGCTTGCGGATCTCGGCGGTCATGGCGTCGGCCACCTTGTCGGTGCACTGCGACCAGGCATCGACCACCTTGTTGTAGCGTTCGCCGGCGGTGATCAGACCGTCCTGGTACTGCTGTTCGAACTCCTTCACCTCGTCGGCGGTGCGGTCGATCAGCGCCTGCTTGGTCACCGGCACGATCAGGTCGTCCTTGCCGAAACTGATGCCGCCCTTGCAGGCCTGGCCGAACCCGAGGCCCATCAGCCGGTCGGCGAAGATCACGCTCTCCTTCTGGCCGCAGTGGCGGTAGACCGCGTCGATCACGTCGGAGATCGTCTTCTTGGTCAGCTGGCGGTTCACCAGGTCGAACGACAGCAGGTGGTTCTTCGGCAGCAGCGCCGCCATGTAGGCGCGGCCCGGCGTGGTGATGACGCGCTGCGAGACGTGCCGCCCCTCGGCATCGACGCTGGTGAAGCGCGTGATGATCTTGCTGTGCAGCGTGATCGCGCCGGCGGCCAGCGCCTGCTCGATCTCGCCGAGGCCGAGGAACGCGGGCGGACCCTTCCTGGCCAGCCGCCCGCCCTCGTACTCGTCGGCGTCGGGCGTGTCGCCGTACTCCGCCGTCTCCATCGACAGGTAGTAGAGGCCGAGCACGATGTCCTGGCTCGGCACGATGATCGGCTTGCCGTTGGCCGGGCTCAGGATGTTGTTCGTGCTCATCATCAGCACGCGCGCTTCCAGCTGGGCTTCCAGGGACAGCGGCACGTGCACGGCCATCTGGTCGCCGTCGAAGTCGGCGTTGAAGGCGGTGCAGACCAGCGGGTGCAGCTGGATCGCCTTGCCCTCGATCAGCACCGGCTCGAACGCCTGGATGCCAAGCCGGTGCAGCGTCGGCGCCCGGTTCAGCAGCACCGGGTGCTCGCGGATCACCTCCTCAAGGATGTCCCAGACCTCGGGCCGCTCCTTCTCGACCATCCGCTTGGCCGCCTTGATGGTGGTGGCCAGCCCGTACTTCTCGAGCTTCGCGTAGATGAAGGGCTTGAACAGTTCCAGCGCCATCTTCTTCGGCAGGCCGCACTGGTGCAG
>JADYYZ010000407.1 GCA_020853405.1 Acetobacteraceae bacterium | reverse complement strand
TGAAGCAGGCGGCGGTCGCCGACCGGATCGTGCTGAGCAAGACCGACCTCGCCCCCGATCCGGGGGCGCTCCGCGCCCGCCTCTCGGCGCTGAACCCGGGCGCGCCCATCCTTGAGGCCGGGCACGGTGCGATCGAGCCGGGAGCGATTCTCGATTGCGGCCTCTATCGCCCCGCCAGCAAGACGCCCGAGGTCGCGCGCTGGCTGAACGAGGAGGGTTTTTCCGCCCAGGGCGCGCTGCACACGCATGGCCACGATCACGCGCACCGCCACCACCATCACCACCACGACGTGAACCGGCACGACGCGCGCATCCGGGCGGCCTGCTTCCGCTTCGAGAAACCGCTGCAGTGGGAGGGGCTGGCGACCTGGCTTCAGATGCTGGTGGCGACGCGCGGCGAATCGCTGCTGCGCATCAAGGGCATTTTGAACCTCGCCGGCGAGGAGCACCCCGTGGCGATCCACGCGGTGCAGCACCTGTTCCACCCCCCCGCCCGCCTGCCGGCCTGGCCCGAGGGCGACGACCGGGCAAGCCGGCTGGTGTTCATCCTGCGCGACCTCGACCCCGCCGTGGTGGCCGAGGGGCTGGCGGCCTTCAGCGCCGCCGCCGAGGAGCAGGCAACGCTGCTGGCCGGCAGGTAGGAACGGCCTGCCCGAGCACAGTGGCACGACTACAGATTGGCACGCCTACAGATAGAGATGGCGGACGGTGTCGTCCTGCAGCAGCGCGGCACTGGTGCCGCTCGCGGCGATCTGGCCCCGCACCAGCAGGTAGCCGCGGTCGGCGACCGCCAGCGCCGCCTCGGCGTTCTGCTCGATCAGCAGCAATGTCGCGCCGCCCGCCCGGATCGCCGAGACGATGGCGAAATACTCGTCGATGAGTTTCGGCGACAGGCCGAGCGAGGGCTCGTCCATCACCAGCAGCACCGGCTCGCCGATCAGCGCGCGGGCCAGCGCGACCATCGCCTGTTCGCCGCCCGACATCGTGCCGGCGCCCTGGTTGAGGCGCTCACGGACCCGCGGGAACAGTTCCGCCATCGCCTCGAGCCGGTCCTCGAAGCGCGCCTTCGATCCGGATGCGTCGAACCCGAGCTTCAGGTTCTCGCGCACGGTGAGCGAGGAGAACAGCCGCCTTCCTTCCGGCACGAAGCCGACGCCAAGCGCCGCAAGCCCTTCGGTGCCGACGGTTGCGATGTCGCGCCCGGCGATGCGCACGCTGCCGCTGTCGAGCGGGCGCAGCCCGCAGATCGCGTTGAACGTCGTGCTCTTGCCGGCGCCGTTCGGTCCCAGCAGGCATACCACCTCGCCCTTTGCGACGTTGAGCGACACGTCGCGCAGCATCCGCGTCAGGCCGTAGCTGGTGCAGACGGACGTGAGCTCAAGCATGGGCGGCCCTGGATCCGAGATAGGCTTCCTGTACCCGCGGCACGAGCCGTACCTCGGCGAACGGGCCTTCGGCGATCTTGCGCCCGTAATCGATCACCATCACCTGCCCGGGCAGCGCCGCGACCAGCCGCATGTCGTGTTCGATCAGGATGAACGAGAGCTTCGGCTGTTCCGCCATCACCGCGCCGATGTCGCGGATCAGCGCGTCGGTGTCGCGGTCATCCATGCCGGAAGACGGCTCGTCCAGCATGATCAGTTTCGGCTGCGAGGCGAGCGCGCGCGCGATCTCGAGCCGCCTTCGGTCGGCCTGCGGCAGCGACCCGGCCATCGAGTGCCGGCGGCGGTAGAGCTCCTCCGACACCGAGCGGATGATCCGGCCGGCCTCGTCGGCGGCGCCGTCGAGTTCGGCGCGCGACCGGCGCGGCCGGAACAGCGCATCGAGCACGCCCGTGCGGGTGCGCGCATGCATGCCGACCACGACATTGTCGATCAGGGTGAGCTCGTTGAACAGGCGGCTGCTTTGGAAGGTGCGCGCAATCCCCGCCGCCGCGACCCGATGCGCCGCCATGCCCGTGATGTCGAGGCCATCGAGGCGCACCGTGCCCGCGCTTGGCGGGTAGATGCCCGAGATCAGGTTGAACAGGGTCGACTTGCCGGCCCCGTTCGGGCCGATGATGCACCTTATCTCGCCGTGCCCGACCGTGAAACTGACCTCGTTGACCGCGACGAGGCCGCCGAACCGGATGCTGAGCTGGTCGACTTCGAGGAGCGCGCTCATCACTGCCGACCATAGCTGCGCAGGCGTTGCGGGAACAGGCCCTGCGGCCGCAGGATCAGGAACAGGATCACCACCACGCTGACGAACAGCAGGCGGTAGTCGGAAAACACGCGCAGCTTCTCCGGCAGCAGCGTGAGCAGGAAGGCGCCGAAGATGACGCCGAGCGTGTTGTCCATGCCGCCGACGATGACCATCGTCATGATCGTCACCGAGACCAGGAAGGTGAAATTGTCTGGCGAGATGTAGCTGATATAGAAGGCATAGGCGGTGCCCGCGAAGGCAGCGAGGAACGCATCGACGCCGAACGCCAGCACCTTGTACCAGACCACGTTGATGCCCTGGCAGCGTGCCGCGAGCTCGTCCGATCGCAGTGCGTTCCAGGCAAGGCCGACGCGGCTGTTGTGCAGGCGGGCGGCGCTGACGATCGACAGCGCCACCAGTGCCGCCGCCAGGTAGTAGAAGTTCCCCTGGCTCGGCAGCCGCTGGCCGAACAGCTCGATCGGCTGCGCGAAGGAATGGCCGAACAGGAACGGCGGCGGGATGCCGACCAGGCCGTTCGGCCCTCCGGTCCAGTCGAAATTGTTCAGGAGCTGGTGGATGACGATGCCGAAGGCGATGGTCACCAGCGCGAGGTAGGTGTCGCGCGTGCGCATCGACGGGATGCCGATGGCGAAGCCGAAGATGGTCGCGACCACTGCCGCGATCGGCAGCGTGAGCCAGAACGACACGCCGAAATTGATCGCGAGCAGGGCCGACGTATAGGCGCCGATGCCATAGGACGCGCCGGTCGCGAAATTCGGGATGTTGGCGCTGCCGAGCTGGAAGTTCAGCGCCAGCGCCAGGACGGAATAGAGCATCGAGATGATCAGGAGGTGCAGCGCGTAGCTGCTGCCTTCCATCAGGAACGGATAGGCGAGCACGATCGCGATGCCGAGCACCGACGCCGCGCCGCGGGCCGCACCAAAGGCCAGGACGATGCGTTCCTCGATCGCCGGGCGCAGCCGAAGCGCCGCGAGCATGGCGCCGAGCAGCGCCAGCAGCGCCACGATCACGAACGTCCTGTCTTCGAGCAGGAACTCGCGCAGCAGCACGGCACCGCCGAGCTCGACCCCGGCGACGATGGCAAGGTCGGCAGCACCCGGGCCGCCCCGCGGCGGCGAGGCGGTTTCGTGAACGTCGGCGCCCGTCTCCTCGCGCATCGCCTCAGACCTTCTCGTAGACCGGCTTGCCGAGGATGCCGGTGGGCTTCAGCACCAGCACCAGGATCACCAGCAGGAAGGAGAAGAC
>JADYYZ010000406.1 GCA_020853405.1 Acetobacteraceae bacterium | reverse complement strand
GCCATCAGCGCGCTTTCATCGGCTCATCGGTACCAGCGCCGCGCCGCCCGCGCCGCGTCCCGCATCGAATCGGCGGCCGCCTGCTGGCCGGTGACGACGCGCGCGAACATGTCCACCAGCACCCAGTCGGCAAGCGCCGCGGCCGAGGCAGCACCCACCGGCCCGCTCCAGCCGTCGTGGTAGGGTGTATCCATCGCGCTGCTGTAGACCTTGATCTTGGGATCGCTGGTCCAGACCGCACTCGCGGAATACGCCTTCAGGGGCTGCGACCAGTAGCCGAGGCAGGCGCGCAGCCAGGGGTCGTACTGCTCCTGCTCCATCATGAAGCGGATATATTCCTTCGCGGCGTTCGGATAGCGCGTGTAGGTGGGCACCACCGCATTCAATGTCAGCGCCGTCTGCGGCACCTTGGGCGAGAGGCCGTGCGGCATCTCGGCATGGTCGGTGTCGGCGGCCCGCGCCCGCTGTGCCGCGTCGGTCGAGTTCTTCAGCGCGAAGTAGATGGATACCCCGTTCTGCGTCAGCCCCAGATCGCCGGCGATGAACGCGCGGTTGTTGCTGGCGCCATCCCAGCTCATGGTACCGGGGATCATGGTTTCCTGCATCTGCCGCGCGTATTCGATCGCGCGCAGCGTCGCCGGGCTGTCGAGCATCACCTTGCCGTCGTCATCGACCAGCCGCGCGCCGTGCGACCACATCAGCCAGTTGGCGTAGCCCGGTGCATCGCCCGGCGCGTGGCTGAGCGCGAATCCGCACGGCTTGCCGATGCGCTTCAGCCCCTGGCACAGCCTGAGGAAGCCGTCGAGGTCGCGCGGGATCGCATCGAAGCCGGCCGCCTTCACCGCCGAGATGCTGTAGACGGCGGGGCCGGTGCTGCCGCCCATCGGGATGCCGATCCACTGTGTGCTTTTGTACTTGCGGCCATACAGCAGGGCAGCGTCATACCAGCCGCCGTACTTGCCGCCGAGATAGCCGGCGAGGTCGGAGATGTCGCGGATCTTGTCGGTGAACTGCTGCGCGTTCTCGCCGAAGGCGATGATCACGTCGGCGCCCTGGCCGGTGTTGAAGGCGACGCCGACCTGCACCGGCATGTCGGGCCAGTTGACGTAGTCGACCCTGGTCTCGATGCCGGTCGCCGCCTGGAACTTGCGGGTGTTCTCGTTGAACAGCTGCTCGTCGGGGTCGATGTATTTCGCCGGCCGCAGCACGCGCAGGCGGGCACCTGGTTCGGGCGTGAAACTCAGCGGCGGCACGTTGGCGACCGGGATTGCCGCGCGCGCGCCGGTCGCGGCCCCCGCAATCAGCCCGGCGCCCAGTGCCACGGCGGCCCGCCGCCCGATCGGATGGTTGTTCATCGTTTCCCTGCCTTGTGCTGGTGGTCGCGGATGCCGCGGCCAGCATGGAACGCTGGCGGGGCGGCGGCAACCCGGCCCGCACCCGGCGCGACATCAACCAGCAATGGTCCTGACGGCAGGGTGGGCCGAGGAAATGTTGCCGGCTGACCACGGCGGTTTGACGGAGGGTGGGGTTGTCGTTCGACCTGATGGGGCACCGCGGCTGCCGCGGTCTGCGTCCCGAGAATACGCTTGCCGGCTTCCAGCACGCGATGGCGCTCGGCGTCAGCGGCTTCGAGTTCGATATCGCGGTCACGGCCGATGGCGTGCCGGTTCTGTACCATGACCCGGCGCTGAACCCCGACATCACGCGCGGCTCCGACCATTCCTGGCTCGCGCACACCGGCCCGGCGATCAGCAGCCTCCGCCTCGACCAGTTGGCGGCCTACGATGTCGGGCGGATCCGGCCCGGCAGCGGCTATGCCGCCGAGTTTTCCGACCAGGTGCCGGTCGATGGCGCGCGCATCCCGACGCTTGCGGCCCTTGCGGCGCTGGTCGCCAGTGCGCCGGTGGCGGTGCGGCTGACCGTCGAGCTCAAGACCTTCCCCGACCGGCCGGGGCTTGCCGTCGCGCCGCCGGAAATGGCGGCTGCCGTGGTTTCGGTGCTGGACGCGCACGACCTGGTCCAGCACAGCATGATCCAGTCGTTCGACTGGCGGAGCCTCGACTGGCTGGCGGCCAACCGGCCGGATGTCGCGCGTGCGTACCTCACCAGCCCGCGCACGATGGATGCGCTCTGGCTTGGCGGGCGCGTCCCGGACGGCAGGCCGGCCTGGCAGCTGGTGCTGGAAGCGGGCGGGCGGGGCTGGTCGCCGGCCTATCGCAGCCTGACCGAGGTGGGTGTTGCCGCGGCGCGCGCGGCCGGGGTCAGCGTGGTTCCCTGGACGGTGAACCGGCCGGCGGACATGGCGGCACTGATCGACTGGGGCGTCGATGGCATCATCACCGACCGGCCCGACCGGTTGCGTGCCGTGCTGGCGGAACGACAGATGGGGCTGCCGCAGCGCGCTGCCTGATACCAGGCGCGCGCGGTCGGGGCGAAAGGGAGCCCCTGCCGCCGACGGCATCGCGACCGGGGGGAGGGGCGATGCTGCCGGCGGGCAGGGGAAGGGCGCGGCCACCTGGGGGGAGAGGTGGGCACCGCGCCACGGCTGCCGTGGGTCCTGCGATCGTGTCGCAACTGACGCAGGCGGGGCGGCCGATCAGCTGCCGCCTGGCAGGGCGGCGGGACGGGGTCAAGGGAAGGGGGGTCAGGTGAGCGGGAAGAAATTGGCGGTCGCGGAAAGCCGCGACATCAGGGCCTGCATCTCCGGGTGGTCATAGGCACGCTCGGTCACCAGTGCTGCCATCGGGCAGAAGAACTCGTGCGGATGCGGCACCTGCTGGGCAGCGAAATCGCGGTAGTGCTTTTCGCGCAGCCCATACAGCACGCGGATGTCGCGCACCGGCATCACCAGGTTGGCGACCGGTTCGCGGCGCAGCATGCCCATCGCCTGCCAGCGCGGCGTGCCGTCGGTGACGCTGACCGGCGCCAGCAGCCAGCCGAGCGGGCAGACGCACAGCAGCGACTGCGTGGAAGGCGCGAAGCGCGAACGCTTGTCGAGCAGGTTCTGGATCGTGCTGCACGCCTCGATGCACAGGATATCGACATAGGGCTCGTCTGCCGTGCCGGCGAAGTGTAGCCAAAGACCATCCGGCAAGGTCTTGAGTTTCTGGGTTCCTGGCAGTTTGAGGTAGGGCGGCGAGGGTTCCTCGGCCGGGCGGGCGCGCAGCCATTCGCCGCGTTGGCCGGGGCGAGGATAGAGGCCCGGCGGCCGCTGCGGCCATTTTTGCAGCTGCACGCGGACGAGGGCGTCGAGTGAACCTGCCATATGCTCTCCTCCTGAGACAGCGCTATGTGGATAACCTGGAAAACTATAGGACGCGAATGCGTGCATGAGTAAAGATGATTTAAACTATGAGTGGCATATCGCCCAACCTAAACCCGCTATGCGAGTGTCCGGTTATCTGCCGACAATGAGTCGTGCTGGCGTCGATGCAGGATTCGTAGAAAATGCGTACAAGAATCTGAGTTTGTGGCAGACCTGTTTTCAGCCAGCCAATCTATAAATCAGTCAAGTTGCGACGCAATTCGCAACGACTGGGTGCTGGCTTGATCCAAAATCAGTCGAAATCAATCGCATTCACAATAGCGTGAGCACGGAACCATCCGGCAGTTTGGTGGCCTGGTAATCATTGCGCGCACACGGGCTAGGTGTATCGCGCTCTGGTTGCCGCGCCCGGGGATCATCTGCCGGTCCCGTGTGGCCGCCCCGAACGCCCGCACTACTCCGCCTTCGCCCGTAGGCGCGCGCCCAAGCCTGGCGCGCGGCCGGGCCGGGCCGCGCGGGCCGGCCGCGCCTGGCGGGTTCAGCCGCGGCCGGCCATCGGCACGTAGTCGCGCTGCGTCGCCCCCTTGTAGACCTGCCGCGGCCGCCCGATCCGCTGCGAGGGGTCCTCGATCATCTCCTTCCACTGCGAAATCCAGCCGACCGTGCGCGCCACCGCGAACAGCACGGTGAACATGCTGGTGGGGATCCCCATCGCCTTCAGGATGATGCCCGAGTAGAAATCGACGTTCGGGTAGAGCTTGCGCTTCACGAAATAATCGTCGTGCAGCGCGATCTTCTCCAGCTCCATCGCAAGATCGAGCAGCGGCTCGTCCTTGATGTTGAGCTCGTCGAGAACTTCGCGGCAGGTCCGCTGCATGATCTTCGCCCGCGGGTCATAGTTCTTGTAGACCCGGTGCCCGAACCCCATCAGCCGGAAATTCGATTTCGGATCCTTGGCCTTCTCGACGTACTCGGGGATGTTCCTGACATGGCCGATCTCGGCCAGCATCTTCAGCACCGCCTCGTTCGCGCCGCCATGCGCCGGCCCCCACAGGCTCGCGATACCGGCCGCGATGCAGGCGAACGGGTTGGCGCCGGTGCTGCCCGAAAGCCGCACCGTGCTGGTCGAGGCGTTCTGTTCGTGGTCGGCGTGCAGGATGAAGATGCGGTTCATCGCCTGCGCCAGCACCGGGTTCACCTTGTAGGGTTCGACCGGCACCGCGTTCATCATGTAGAGGAAATTCTCGGCGTAGGAGAGGTCGTTGCGCGGATAGGTGAACGGCTGGCCGACCGAGTATTTGTATGCCCAGGCGGCGATCGTCGGCACCTTCGCGATCAGCCGGAACGCCGAGATCTCGCGCTGGCGCGGGTCGTTGATGTCCAGGCTGTCGTGATAAAAGGCGCTCATCGCGCCGACCATGCCGGTCATCACCGCCATCGGGTGCGCGTCGCGGCGGAACCCCTCGAACACGCGGCGCAGCTGTTCGTGGATCATCGTGTGGTGGCTGACATTGTAGGTGAATTCGGTCAGCTCCGCCTGGCTCGGCAGCTCGCCGTGCATCAGCAGGTAGGCGACCTCGAGGAAGCTCGAGTGCTCGGCCAGCTGCTCGATCGGGTAGCCGCGATGCAGCAGGATGCCTTCGTCACCGTCGATGTAGGTGATCTTGCTTTCGCAGGCGGCGGTGCCGCCATAGCCCGGGTCGTAGGTGAAGATCCCGAGCTCGCCGTAGAGTTTCCTGATGTCGGCGACCGACGGGCCGATCGTGCCCGGGATCAGCGGTATGGTCATCGAGCGGTTGGTGCCGTCCAGCGTGATGGTGATGCTTTGGGCCGTGGCGGCGGAGGCGACGGGCGCCGTGTCGTTCATGCGGGGGCTCCGTTGCAGTCATGGCCCAGGTCGGGCCGCGTTTGGCGGTGCACCATAAGCCTGTGGCAGTTCCGCCGCAATGTTGCGCACCGCAGCAAGACCGGTTTCCCTGCCTGCCCCGCTGCCGCCCGCCACCGGTATCAATCGGCCCAGAAGGCAGCGGCCCGGCGGAACTTCCGCCAGGCGGCGCCGGCATCGCTGCGCGCGGTGTGCGCGCGCGCCGCCGCGTAGCCGTCGAGCGCCCCTTCGGCGCAGGCGCGTGCGCTGGCCGCGCCCGCAGCGTCCGCCAGCCCCGATCCGGGCAGCGCCCGGACAAGCCGGCCCGCCACCGAGCCGTCATTGACGATGCCGAGCGCATCCTGCAGCCGGGCCAGCCGGCGCAGATACCGCTTCGCCGGCTTCGCCGGAAACAGCGGCGCGAAGAACTCGCCAGCATAGCGCAACCGCTTGGCCGACAGCCTGATCGCGTGCAGCACGGCGACCGGCACGCCATCCAGCCGGTCCGCCTGTTTCAGCAGCCGCCGGCCCTGCCGGCGCAGCACGCGGGCGGCGAAGCCTGGAAGGGGCGCCTCCAGCAGGTGCAGGCGCGCGGCATCGGCACCGCGCCGCCAGCCCCGCCCGGTCGTCTCGGCAAGCAGCGCCAGCACAAGGTCGCTGAACGCGGCCGAGTCGATCCAGGCTGCCAGCGCGCCTGCCGCCGCGCGCCGTTCGGCGGCGAGCGCCTCGCCGACCAGGGCAAGCCCGGCCCGCGCGGCGCTGGCCTCGGCCGCGAGATCGGCTTCCAGCTCCGCCAGCATGCCGCCCAGCAGCACGTCACGGTCGCGCACCGGACCGAGGCGGCCTGCCATGTCGCGCAGCCCCGCCGCGAGCCGCCGTGCCGCCTCGCCGCCGATCGCGTCCCGCCAGACCGACAGCGCCGAGCGCAGCCGGCGCAGCGTCACCCGGGCCTGGTGCACCGCCTCCACCGACTCCTGGCCGGCCAGTGCCGGCGCAAGTGCCAGTGCCGGCGCCAGTGACAGCAGGCAGGAGACGAGGTGCAGGAGCACATGCACGAGGCCGTCCTCGACCCGCATCGCGCGATCGAGCGTCGGTGCGCCGCGCCGTGGCGGGCGGGGCGGCTCGCCACGGGCCAGGGCGCGCGCCGCCTCCGCCAGCGGCGGGGCGGGCAGCAGGGGGACCTCGCGCGAGAGCTGGGCCGCCAGCGCGAACAGCGTGTCGGGCGGGGCGCTGATCAGCAACCGCGCGAAGGGTTCCCGGGCATCGTTCGCGCGCAGCAGACCCTCGGCAAGCGACAGTGAGGCGGCCGCGCCGTCCAGCGTCACCGCGATGTCGTGCGTGCGCCCGTCGGCTGCGGCCAGCGCCACCAGTTTCGTGCCTTCCCCGAGCCCCGCGGCGCCGGCATCGGGGGTTGCCCGCGTCAGCCGTGCCTCGGCCAGCACCGCGGCTTGCGTGCCGGGACACCAGGCGAGACCGGCCTCGGGCAGCAGCTGGCGCAGCTGCTGGCGGGCGCCACGGCGCGCGGGGCCGCCGGCGCTGCCAGGGGTGCCGGGGCTGACCTCGATCAGCCTGCCCTGGGCCGACAGCATTCCATCCTCGGTATCGAACCAGGTGAGCCGGAGCGGGCGGGCCCGCGGCCTGGCAGCGCGCAGTCCGGCAAGCCGCTGGCTCTTCAGCAGCCTTTGTGCCGCCCCCGGCGGCAGCGAGAATTCCAGGCTGAGCGGCGCCGGCGGCGGCACCACACCGCCAGCGGCCGCCAGGGCGGGCAGGGCGTTGGCGGCCTCGGTCTCCGCCCTCAGGCCGCTTCCTCCGGCTTTTCGCCGGGCGGCAGGTCGGCAGGGGCGACGAAGCGCACCAGCTGGCCGCCACCGGCATCGAGGTTCCACCACGGCCCGGCGATCGCGAATTCGCTGAGCGCGCAGGTCGGATAGCCTTGCGCAAGGCGCAGCGCATCGGTGCTGCCGCGGGCCATCGGCGCCGCGCCCACCAGCAGCAGCGCCAGGTTGTGCATGCCGGGATTATGCCCGATCAGCAGCACGCTGCGCACGGTTTCCGGCGTCGTGTGCAACAGGTCGAGCATGCGTTCGGCCGGCGCCAGATAGAGGCTCTCCAGCGTGTCGATCAGCGGCGAATCGGTGAACGGTTCCAGCGCCGCCAGCGTTTCCTGCGTGCGCCTGGCGGACGATACCAGCACCAGTTCGGGAGAGAGCCTGAGCCGCCGGAACGACGCCGCGACCCGGTCCGCCGCCGACCGGCCGCGGCCGCTCAGCGGTCGGTCGTGGTCCGCCACATTCGGCTCACCCCAGGCGGATTTGGCGTGGCGCAGCAGCAGCAGCTGACGCATCCGTTGGAACCCTCGCCCCCTTGCGTGACGATCAGTGTGCCGCAAACAGGCGGCGGGCAGCACGCGAAATAAGCACGAACCGTCCGTGCTGTCGCGCCCGCGACGGTGCGCGATGTGCGAATGCCGATCTTCTCGCAGGTGCGAACGGAGCCGTGCCGCTCACAGGGTGCGCCGCATCAGCGTGACCTCCTCGCCAAGGTCGTGCTCCCTGCCGATCACCGCCCAGCCGAGCCGCGCATACAGGCGCTGCTGGTCCGGCGTGAACAG
>JADYYZ010000405.1 GCA_020853405.1 Acetobacteraceae bacterium | reverse complement strand
TCTTCGCCCACCGCTTCGACACAAGCTGCGACGCCGGCAGCTGCCGCGCCGCCGCCGGAGCCGCCGCCGGTGCCCAACAATCTCAGCATCGAGGAGGCGCTGCCGCGGCCGGCGCCGCAGGGGCCGGTGGCGCTCGCCGTGCGCGTGATCAGCGACTCCGCGATCACGCTGCCGTTCGATGCGCGCACCGGCATCGCCGTGTTCCGCCGCGGCGGGTTCGGCTGGATCGTGATCGACGAGCCGCGGCCGCTCGACCTGGCGCCGCTCCGGGGCCACCCGCGCTTCGCCGCCAGCGACCTTACCGTGGCGGCGGCGGCCAGCGTGCTGCGGGTGCCGCTTGAGCCGGGGCTCGGCCTCCGGGCACGCCGCGATGGCGCCGCCTGGCTGGTCGAGGTGGCAGCGCAGGACGCGGTGGCGCCGGAGAAGCCGCTCCGCGCCCGCCTCGACGGCAACGACGTGCCGCGCCTGTCGCTGCCCGCGGCCGGCATCGGCCGCAGTGCGGCGCTGCGCGACCCGCTGAGCGGCGAGATGCTGCTGGTCGGCACGGTGCGCGATGCCGCGTTCGGGGTGGCGCCTGCGCGCGCCTATGCCGCGTTCACGCTGCCGCCGACCAGCGCCGGCATCCTGGTGGTGGCGCAGTCCGATGCCGTGCAGCTGCGGGCACTGGGCGATGGTTTCGTGGTGCTGGCCGGCCCGGCACCCGGCCTTGGCCTGCCGCTCGCCGTCGCCGACGAGGATGCGGCCGCGGCCGCGGCCGGGCTGACACGGCGGTTCGACTTCTCGGCCGCGGCCGAACCCGCCCAGGCCGCGCGCGTGCGCCGGCTGGTCGCGGAAACCGGCGCCGCCCCGCCGCTTGCCCGCCAGAGCCTGCGGCAGGAGACCGCCGAGGCGATGATCGCGCTCGGCATGGGCGCGGAAGCGCTTGGGCTGCTCGAGCTGGCGGTTGCCGATGATCCCGCGGCGGCGCGTGATCCGCGCCAGGCAGGGCTTTCCGCGATGGCGGCGCTGCTGGCCGGAAGGATCGAGGAAACCGCCGGTCTTGCCGATCCGCGCCTGGACGGCAGCGACGAGATCGCGCTGTGGCGGGGGCTGCGGGCGCTCGCACTTGGCCAGAATCCGGCAACGCAGGCGCCGGTGCTGGCCGCCACCGCGCCGCTGGTCGCCACCTACGCCGCACCGCTGCGCCGGCGCCTGGTGCCGATGCTGGCCGACGGCATGGCCGCCGGCGGCGAGGCGCCGGCAGCCCGCCGCCTGCTGGCCGCCGCCGGGCTCGAGCCGGAAGCAACCCAGCTTGCCCAGGGTCGCATCCTCGAGGCCGAGGGCGATGTCGATGGCGCGCTTGCCGCCTTCGCGCAGGCGGCGCAGGGGCGCGACCGCCAGCAGCGCGCGCAGGCGCTGGCGGCTTCCGTCGAACTTGCGCTCAGGGCAGGCCGGATCGACGCCGGCGAGGCAGCGAAGCGGCTGGACGATGCGCTGTTCGCCTGGCGCGGCGACGATTTCGAGATCGCGCAGCGCCTGCGCATCGCCGGGCTCCGCCTGGAATCCGGCGATGCCCGTGGCGCGCTCACCATGCTGCGCGAGACCGTGACCCTGTTCCCCGACCGCGAGCCGGCGATGCGGCCGGAGCTCGGCGCCGTGTTCGCGAAACTGTTCCGCGACGGTGCCGCCGATTCGCTGCCGCCGGCGCAGGCCGTGACCCTGTTCGAGGAGAATATCGACCTGCTGCCGCCCGGGCCGCCGGGCGAGGCGATGATCACGCGGCTGGCCGAGCGGCTGCTGCAGCTCGATCTGCCGGGCCGCGCGGCAGCGCTGGTCGAGCGGGTGATGGAAGCGCAAGGCGAGGGCGAGGCGCGCGCGGCACTCGGCGCGCGACTGGCCGGCATGCGGCTTGCCGACCGGGATCCGATGGGGGCGCGGGCGGCGCTGGCGGCATCGGCGGCCGATGGGCTCGCGCCGTCGCTGGTGCGCGAACGCCGCGCGATCGAGGCGCGGGCGCTTGCCGAAAGCGGCGAGCCGGCCGCCGCCCTTGCGATCCTCGGCGAGCAGTCCGACCCGCCGGCGCTGGAACTGCGCGCAGCGATCGCGGCAGCCGCCGGCGACTGGGCCGCGGCGGTCGCACCGCTTGCTGCCCTGGTCGCGAGCACCTTGCCGCCGCCGGGCGCGCCGCTCGACGCGGCCGAGCGCCGTACCCTGCTGCGCCTTGCCACCGCCGCAGCACTTGCCGGCCAGACGGATCTGCTGTCGCGCATCGCGCGCGAACGCGGCGCGTCGATGCAGGATGGTCCGCTGTCGCAACCGTTCCGCCTGCTGACCGCCGACCCGCTGCGAGGGGCCGCTGACCTGCCGCGAATCGCCGGCGAACTGCAGCTCGCGCGCGGCCTGCCGCAGGCGCTCGCCGCCGTCGCACCGGCCGAAACCGCGACCCGCCGCTGACCGCGCTGCAACGCTTTCCTGCGCCCACCGCAGGCGAGGGCGGCAAATACCACTTGCGCAACCCCCCCGGTTGCCCCATATCGCGCGGCCTGACCGCGCACCCGCAAGGTCATCTGCTGGTTGGAAGGGGGTTGCCATGACCGCTCTTGCCCGACTGGGGATGGTCTCGGAGTTCCTCCCGAGCGACGCCCAGACGATGGCTGATCAGCCTCTGGCTGATCTCGTTGCTCGTCAGCCTTCGGCTGACGTGGCTCCGCTCGGTGCCGAGCAGGAGCGCACCGACTATTTCGTGGAGCGCGACGGACAGAAGTTCGCCGGCATGCACCTGCTTGTCGATCTGTGGGGTGCCTCGCGGCTCGATGATCCCGACCATATCGACCGCGCGCTGCGCGAGGGCGCGACCGCGGCGGGGGCCACGATCCTGCACGGGCATTTCCACCATTTCACGCCCAATGGCGGGGTTTCCGGCGTGCTGGTGCTGGCGGAAAGCCACATCAGCATCCACACTTGGCCCGAGCGCGACTTCGCCGCGATCGACATCTTCATGTGCGGCGCCTGCGACCCGCACGATGCGATCCCGGCCATCCGGGCCGCGTTCCGTCCCGACCGCGTGCTGCTCTCGGAACAGCGTCGCGGCCTGGTCGGCTGACACCCCTTCCCGTACGGCGCCTGCGGGGCGGGTGGGCAACCATCCGCCCCTTTCATGTGGAGCACCCGCCATGGCCGAGATGTGGCTGAACGAGACGCTCTATCCCGACTGGGGCCAGCGCTTCCGCGTGGCGCGCGAACTGGTGCGCACGACGAGCCCGTTCCAGGACATCGCGGTGATCGAGACCGCGCGGTTCGGTCGCGTGCTGGTGCTGGACGGCGTGATCCAGATCACCGAGGCCGACGAGTTCGTCTACCAGGAGATGCTGGCGCACGTGCCGCTGCTGGCGCATGGCGGGCCGCGTCGGGTGCTGATCATCGGCGCCGGCGACGGCGGCGTGCTGAAGCGCGTGCTCCAGCACGCGGCGGTCGAGCGGGCGGTGATGGTCGAGATCGACGGCGAGGTGATCCGGGCCGCCCGCCAGTTCATGCCCGGCATCGCCGGTGATGCGTGGGACGATCCGCGGGCCGAGCTGATCATCGGCGACGGCATCTTGCATGTGCGCGAGGCGGCGGATGCGAGCTACGATGTGATCATCGTCGACAGCACCGACCCGGTCGGCGTGGGCGAGGTGCTGTTCACCGACGACTTCTACCGCAATTGTGCGCGCGTGCTGGGCCAGGGCGGCATCGTCGTGAACCAGTGCGGCGTGCCGTTCATGCAGGCCGACGAACTGCGCGAGACCAGCGCGAGGCGGCGGAAATTCTTCGGCGACGTTGCGGCGTACGTTGCGGCGGTGCCGACCTATGTCGGCGGCTTCATGACCCTGGGCTGGGCCGGGAACGATCCTGCGCAGCGGTCCATTGCGCCGGAAGAAATACGGCGTCGGGCCGATGCGGCGGGGGTTCTTGGCACGACCCGCTACTGGACGCCGGAAATCCACGCTGCCTCGTTCCACCTGCCGCCCTATATCGCGGCCGAGCTGGACCGGCGCTGAGGCGCGCCGGAACGCCGCCGTGCCTACAGGCGCAGCACCGGGTGCGGCGTGCGCAGCTGCAGGTCCTCGTCGTGGCCGCGCGCGAAGGCATCGGCGGCCGCCCGCGCCAGGGTGCGATAGCTGAGCGCCTCGGCCGGCACGCGCTCCAGCGCCGCGGCGAGGTCGGCGGCGTTCCCTCGGGCCGCGATCGTCGCATCGTAGGCCCGCTGGAGGTCGGCCTCGGCCACGGCGGCGGTCTCGATGGCGGCGCTGATCGCCTCGGCCGTCGGCGCCGGCTGCACGGCCTTGCCGCCGACATAGACCACCTGGGAAAGCCCGAGCAGGGCCATCAGGTTGTCGGGAATGTCGAGCGCGGCGAGATCGGTGACGCCGGCGGCCAGCACGGTCAGGCCGACGAACGGGCTGAACACCAGGTTCTGCAGCCGGTAGATGTCGAACTCGCCGCCCGAGAAGAACAGGTCGCGCACGCGCGGCATCCGCTCCTCGCGCAGCACGCCGTGCGCGGCAAGCCAGGTCAGCGCCGCCGGCGCGACTGACCCGTGCGGCGCGCGGTTGCTGGAAACCGTCTGCGCCAGCACCGTGCCGGCACCCGAGATGCCGAGCAGCCACAACAGGTCGGCCGAGAGGTTGGCGACCACGCCGGTGCGCAGGAACAGGTAGAACAGCGTGCCCACCACGATCAGCGTGAAGAACAGGATCTGCAGGCGCGAAACGCTGCCGTGGCCGGCGCCGTCCTGGGTGACCACGATCGGGTTCAGCGCGGCAAGGCTTCCCGGCCGCGGGGCATCGGCCTGGCTGCGCCGCCCGGTGGCCGCCACCCAGGCCGCGACGACATAGATCAGCAGCACGACGCCGCCGGCGGCCAGCCGCGCCACCCGCCCGTCGCTGACCACGAATTCGGTGGTCGCGAGGAAATCGGGGCGGTTGGAGCCGCGGCTGCAGCCCAGCACGACGAGCGTCGCGTTCTGGGTCAGCCAGCCGCGCTTCGGCAGCGCGGCCGACCCCACGGTCGGGATCGTGATGGTCGCATCCCACGCCGCCGGTGCATCGGCGGGCTGCTGCGGCACGCTGACCGCGAGGCGCGCGCCCTGCTCACCCGCCGCGGTCACCGCATCGCGGCCGGAACCGGCGATGCGCTCGGGCGCCGGATAGAGCCAGACCGCCATGTACTGGGCCGATGGCACGAAACTGCCCTCGATGCGGATCCGTTGCGCGATGCCGTCGGGCATGATGCGGGCGCTGGTGCCGGCCATGTCGGGCAGGGTGATGCGCCGGCGCTCGATCGGGCCCGCGTCGCGGATCGTGGGCCAGAAGGTTTCCCACGCGCTGGTGGTGCAGGCGGCCGCCGCCTGGGCCTGGGCGGTCGCCTGGTCGCTGCCCTGGGCGCTGCCCTGGGCGTGGGCCGAGGCGAGCATCAACAGGAACAGGGCGAGGGTGCGGCATGCCATTGCAACCATGCAACGGACGCTGTGCCGCGTGCGCGCCGCTGTCAACGCCCCGCTTTCGGCCCTGCTGTACGGTCAGCGGCGAGGCGCATCCCAGGGCGAGCCGGTGCTGCCGGGCTCGCCTGCCGCGATGCCGGTGGACGGTGCCGCGCGCAGGCGCACGGCCGTGCCGCTGGCCGCGACCATCAGCAAGCTGCCGTTATGGCCGACCGCTTCGTAGTCGATGTCGATGCCGATCACCGCATCGGCACCGATCGCCTGGGCGCGTTCCATCAGCTCCGCCAGGGCCACGTCGCGGGCGCCCATCAGTTCCTTCTCGTAGGAGCCGCTGCGCCCGCCGACGATGTCGCGGATCGAGGCGAACATGTCGCGGACCACGTTGACGCCGACGATCGCATCGCCGAACACCACGCCCAGATAGGTCTCGACCTCGCGCCCGTCGATGCGATCGGTGGTGGTGAAGATCATCGGCGCCCCCCCTGTCGGCAGAGGTGCAAGCCTAGCCGGGCAGGAACCCCTGCGCGAGGCTGCCCGAGATCAGCCGCCAGCCATCGACCAGCACGAAGAACACCAGCTTGAACGGCAGCGCGATGGTCACCGGCGGCAGCATCATCATGCCCATGCTCATCAGCACGCTGGCCACCACCAGGTCGATCACCAGGAAGGGCACGTACAGCATGAAGCCGATCTCGAAGGCGCGGCGCAGTTCGCCGACCACGAAGGCCGGGATCAGCGCCCGCCACGGCGCGAGGTCGGGGCTGGCGGGGGCTGGCAGCGAGGCAAGATCAAGAAACAGCGTCAGGTCCGGCCCGCGCAGGTTGGCCAGCATGAATTTGCGGAACGGCTCGGCGGCCAGGCGCAGCGCCTCGAGCTCGGGCAGGCGGCCACTGCCCATCGGCTCGATGCCTTGCGTCCATGCCTGCTCCAGCGCCGGCTGCATGATGAAGAAGGTCAGGAACAGCGCCAGCCCGATCAGCACCGTGTTGGGCGGCACGCCCTGTGCGCCGATCGCGCTGCGCAGCAGCGCCAGCACGATGATGATGCGCGCGAACGCGGTGACCATCACCAGCAGCGAGGGCGCCGCCGCCAGGAACCCGACCAGCGCGGTGAGCTGGAAGATGCGGGCGGCCGCCGGGCCTTCGCCGGTCTCGCCGAGATCGATGCTGATCTGCTGGGCCGATGCGGGGAAGGCCAGCAGCACCGGCAGCGCCAGCGCCAGCACGATCGCCGCCGAGGCAGCAAGGGCGCGCCAGCCGCTCATGCAAGGTCGCCTTCGTCGGGTGCGGCCAGCGTGCCGGGCAGGCGCACCGGCGGTGGCGGCGGCAAAGCCGGCAGCCAGCCGACCACCAGGTCGCTCGACCCGCCGATCAGCAGCAGCACCTCGCGCCCGTCGCACCGGGCCAGCACCAGCCGCCGGCGCTGGTCGATCGCGGCGGCTTCGCTGATCGCCAGCCGCCGCCCCGGGCGCGAGGCAGGATCAAGCCCGATCCTGCGCATCAGCCGCGGCGCCAGCAGCAGAACGGCGCACAGGCCGGCCAGGATCAGCCCTGCGAGCAGGAGGGTTTGGGTGTCCATCGTCGGCCTTCTGCCGTCGGTCGGTCGTGGCGGGCGGTGGCGGCTTGTCAGGCCGGGGGCGTATCGGGGCCGGGGCCGGTGCCGGGGCCGGGGCCGGTGCCGGTGCGGGCGCCGGTGCGGGCGGCGAGGTCGGCCTCCAGGGCTTCGACCTCCGACAGCAGGCCCTGGAGTGCCGGCCGCAGGCGCCTCCCTTCCGCGCGCGGCAGGGCCACCGCCTCGGCGCAGAGGTCGCCGATCTCACGCTCGACCCCATCAAGGTCGATCCGGTGCCCGGCCACCAGCAGCGCGCGCGCCATCAGCATGGTCGCTGCCATGGTCTCGACGATCATGGTCGTCGCCTCCAGCGCGGGCGAAGGCGAGAACTCGCCCGGACCCGTGCCACGCGCGTTGTCGCTCACGCCCCCTGGTCCTCCTTGGACTGGTGCCGCCGCGGCCAGACTGCGCCGAAACCGTTTGGAAAGGGTGAACGCGATTGCAGGGGGGCAGCACGACAGGGCAGGCGAGGCACCCCGGAGCGGCGCCAGGTGGCCGAGGGCGGACCAGGGCCCGATAGTGCCGGCCAGCGCCTCGTGCGGTCAGGATCAGTCGTCGGTGCGAACCTGGCGTTCCGCCCTGATCCGCTCGTGCAGTTCGCGCCGCAGCACGCTGACGCCTTCGGGGAAGGTGAAGCCGAGCTTGATGGTCTTGCCGCGCACTTCGACCACGACGATCTCGATCTTGTCGTCGATGATGACCGATTCGCCTGCCTTCCTGGTCAGGTAAAGCATGCACACCTCTCCCCGCGCCCCGCCGCGCCGCGTTTCCCACCGCACCAGCCGAGCCGGCGGGGCGTGCCGGTCCCTTAACCCCGTGTTCACGGACGCGCGATCATCTTGGGGGCAAGCGGGCGGGGCCGCAACTGCCCCGCGCGGCGACAATATGGCAACGGGGTTCTGGCGCATGGATCCGTCTGGTCTGGGGCTGTTCCGGCTGGCAGAACGGCGCCTGGAGTGGCTCGACCAGCGCCAGCGGGTGCTGGCCCAGAATATCGCCAACGCCGACACCCCCGGCTACGCGCCGCGCGATCTGCCGGCGTTCGAGGCGGCGCTGCGCCGGCACGCCTCGCAGCCGGCGGCAACCGAGCCTGGCCACCTCTCGGGCGCCCGGCCCGGCCAGGCGGCGGCACGAATCGACCGCAGCCGCCACGAAACCACGCTGGACGGCAACCGCGTGTCGCTCGACGACCAGCTGATGAAGGTCTCCGACACCGAGATTCACCAGGGGCTAACGTCGACGCTGTACAGGAAATACCTGGGCCTGTTCCGCATCGCGCTGGGCCGTCCGGGCTGATGCCCGGCATCTCGTGCGCAGGCGTCGGCGGGCGGAACGACCAGGGCGGGGCGGGCCGGACGTGCCCGCCGCGGCCAACCAGCGAGAGGGATGCCGCGCCCGCGCCAGGATGGCAGGCGCGCGAAAGGAACCGCGATGGAACTCTTCCGCGCCCTTCGGATTTCGGCCTCGGGAATGGATGCCCAGACCACCCGGCTGCGGGTGGTGGCCGAGAACCTGGCCAACCGCGATTCCATCCCCGACAGCCCCGGCGTCGAGCCGTACCGGCGCCAGACCGTGACCTTCGAGACGCGGCTCGATCGCACGCTCGGGATCGAGCGGGTGCAGGTCAGGAAGATCGAGCCCGACCGCAGC
>JADYYZ010000404.1 GCA_020853405.1 Acetobacteraceae bacterium | reverse complement strand
TGGCACCGGCCGAGGAGCCGCCCCCGGCCCTGGCGCTGGCCGAGCCCGAACCGGTCCCGCCTGAACCTGCGCGGCCCGAGGCGGCAGCACCCGTGCCGGCACCGCCCGTGCCGGCATTGGCCGAATCGGCATTGGCGGAACCGGCATCGCGCGAAACAGTACCGCTGGCGGCGGCCGCTGTGGCGGCGCCGCCCGCCGCCGCGCCCCCGGTCACTGCGCTGGCCGCCGCTGCGCCGCCGATCATCAACCTGCCGGTTCCCGCAGCGCCCGTTGCTGCACCGCCCGTTCCTGCTTCGGCCGTTCCTGCTTCGGCCGTCATCGTGGCCCCCGTCACCGCGGAACCCGTTGCCGCAGAATCCGTTGCCGCGCCGCCGGTCGCCGCACCCGAAGCGCTGGCACCGATCGAGGACCAACCGGACCCGGCCGAGCTGGCGGCGCCGCCGAGCGAGCCCATCGCACCGCCTGCCGTCTCGCCTGTGGCGCAGCCAGCGATTCAGCCCGTAATGCCACCCGTAATGCCCGACGTGCGCGTGCCGTCGCCGCTGCGCGCGGCCGTGCCACCGCTCTCCCAGCCGCCGCTTACTCAGCCGCCGCCCACCCAGCCCTCGCTTGTCCAGCCGCCGCTCGCCGCGCCCATCGCCCCGCCGATGCCAGCCGCCTCGGCGCCGGTTCCGGCCGCGTCAGCGGCCACCGCAGTCGTGCCGTCCACCACGACGCCACCCGCCGCCGCGACGCCGACCGCCACCACGCCACCCGCCGCCACGCCACCCGCCGCCACGCCGCCCGCTGCCGCGCCACCCGCCGCCGCCCCACCGGCAGCCGCGGTTCCGCCGGCCCTGATCGATGTGCTGATCCGGCGCGGCGAGACGCTGCTGGCGATCGGCGACATCTCCGGCGCGCGGCGATTCCTCGAACGGGCCGCCGCTTCCGGCAGCGGCCGGGCGGCACTCGCGATGGGCGGCAGTTTCGATCCGCACGTGCTGGCCGAGCTCGGCGCCCGCGGCATCACCCCCGATCGCGCCGCCGCGCGCCAGTGGTATCAGCGTGCCGCCGCCCTGGGCGAGGCGGAGGCCGCCTCCCGCATCGCCGCCCTGGATGGCACGCAATGACCAGGAACACCGATCGCACGCTGTCGCGTCGTGGGCTGCTGAGCACCGGCCTCGGCCTGGCCGCCGCCCCGATGCTTGTGCCCGCGGCATTCGGCCAGAGCAGCGGCCAGAGCGGCGGCCAAAGCGGCAGCCAGGGCGCGCCGGTGTCGATGACCCAGATGATCAACCGTGCCAATGCCGGCACGGTCGGCATCATCACCGGCGGCGTCGATGGCACCTATATCCGGTTCGCCGCCGACCTCGCCAACGTGCTCGACGATGGCGAACTGCGCGTGCTGGCGGTGATCGGCAAGGGCTCCTTGCAGAACATCTCCGACATCATGCTGCTGCGCGGCATCGACATCGGCATCGTGCAGTCCGACGCGCTCGCCTTTGCGCGGCGCAACCGCATGCTGCCCGGCCTCGACACCCAGATCCAGTACATCACGAAGCTCTACGACGAGGAGATCCACCTGCTGAGCCGCCCCGGCATCGGCTCGGTGCAGGACCTGAACGGCCAGGTGGTGAACGTCGATGTGCGCGGCAGCGGCACCGCGATGACCGCCTCGCTGGTGTTCGACGGGCTTGGCGTGCGCCCGCAATTCGCCAACGACCCGCAGGACGTGGCGCTGACCAGGCTGCGCGCGGGCGAGATCGCCGGCATGGTGTTCGTCGCCGGCAAGCCGGCGCGCCTGTTCGCCTCGGTGCCGCCGGATACCGGGCTGCATTTCCTGCCGATCCCGGCGACGCCGGCGCTGCTCGAGACCTATCTGCCGACGACGCTGGTCGCCGCCGACTACCCGACGCTGATTGCCGCCGGCGGCAGTGTCGAGACGATCGCGGTGGGCGCGGTGATGGCGGTCTATGCCTGGCAGCCGGGCAGCGAACGCCACCGCAAGGTCGCGCGCTTCATCGAGGCGCTGAACACGAAATTCGACCGGTTCCTGCGCCCGCCGCGCCACCCGAAATGGCGCGAGGTGAACCTCGCCGCGCAGGTGCCCGGCTGGACCCGGTTCGATCCGACCATCCAGCGGGCACCCCGCCGGCGCGAGGGCGAAAGCGCCTGGCAGCAATAGCCCAGGCGCGCCGCAGCGGCCTCGCTCAGGCGGGCCGGGTCTCCTGCCAGCCGCCGCCAAGCGCGCGGAATAGCGCGATCGCGGCGCGCAGCCGCTCGCGCCTGGCCACCAGCCGCGCATCCTCGGCATCGAACAGCGCGCGCTGGCTGACCAGCAGGCTCAAAAGATCGATCGCGCCCTCGCGATACTGCGCCTCGGCCAGCGCGAAGGCGGTGCGCGCGGATGCCACCGACTGCTCCTGCAGCGCGAGCTCGGTGCTGCGCGCGGCGGCGGCGGCCAGCGCATCCTCGACCTCGGCGAAGGCGATGAACGCCGCCTGGCGGTAGTTCGCCACCAGCTCGTTGCGGCGCGCTTCCGAGAAGGTGACGCGGCCCCGGAGCCGTCCGCCCTCGAAGATCGGCGCGGTCAGGCCGGCGCCCAGGCTGCCCACCCAGTTGCCGCTGACCAGGCTGGTCAGGATCGAGCTGGCGGCGCCGCCGAAGCCGGTGAGCTCGATGCTTGGATAGAGCGCCTTGCGCGCCGCGGCCAGGTCGGCCGCCGCCGCCACCAGGTCGGCTTCGGCCCGCGCAAGGTCGGGGCGGCGCAGCAGCAGGTCGGATGGCAGGCCAGGGGCGATATCGGGCGTGGCGAGCGCATCGAGCCCGGCCGGGGCGACCGACAGGGCAGAAGGCGGCCGTGACAGCAGCACCGAAAGCGCGTGCTCGGCCTGGCGCGCGGCGAGCTCGAGCGGCGGCAGGCTCGCGCGTTCGCGCGCGACCGCAGTCCGCTGCTGCGCGAGTTCCAGCGGCGAGGCAGCGCCATTGGCGACGCGGGCCGCGACCAGCAGCAGCACCCGCTCGGCGGCGGCCAGGTTGTCGGCGGCAACCCGCGCGCGGGCGCGCGCGGCAAGCAGGATCACGTAGGTATCGGCAACCGCGGCCTCGACCCCCAGCTCCAAGGCGTCGCGGTCGAACCGGTCGGCGAGCGCGCGGAACCCCTCGGCATCGCGCGCGGCGCGGTTCTTGCCCCAGAGATCGACCTCCCAGCGGGTCGCGAGCCCGGCTTCGTAGCTGCGCTGGGTGCCGCTGCGCGAGCGTTCGGTGACCGCGGCGGCGGCCGAGGCGGTGAGGCT
>JADYYZ010000403.1 GCA_020853405.1 Acetobacteraceae bacterium | reverse complement strand
TCTCGATCGCGCCCAGCCAGAAGCCGATGCCCTGGCGCTTGAAGAACACCGGCCAGAACAGCCGCTGGCCGAGGCCGAGGCCCCAAGGGCTGCCATAGCGGCCGCCATGCCGGTGCACGATGAACTTGCGGCCCGGCAGCGCGATGCCGTCGATCGGCGCCTCGCGCGTCAGCAGCCGCAGTTCCGGCTCGCCCTGCCCGGCGTCGCGGAACGCGAAGCGGCGCGGGTCGCGGGCGACGATGCGCGCCGGCACGATGCCTTGACCGCCGGGCCGCGCATCGTCTTCAGCCGCCCCGCGGCTGGTTCGGCTCGGGCTGCGGCGGCCGGAACAGGCTGGCCGCAAGCGGGATGTCGCGCTCGATCCTGGACAGGCTCACGCGAACCTCCTGCGCCTGGGCATCGATCACCCGCCACTGCACGAGGCCGAACGGATCGAGCGCGAAGGAGAGGATCAGCGTGCCCTCGCGCGGGCTGGCGGTGCGCGTCAGCCAGATTTCAAGCCGGCCGCCCTGCGCCTGGCCGGAAAAGCGCTCGCCGCGCAGCACGCTGACGTCGCCCGAAAGCCGCACGCGCTCCGCCAGGATGATGGAAAGCGGTGTCTGGCCCAGGAACACCGAGGTGATCTGGCCGAGCTGGCGGTCCTGGTAGGTCACGGTGGTGCCGTCGGCGACGATCAGGATCGGGCTGGGCGGGTCGTACTCGAAGCGCATGCGCCCGGGCCGCTGCAGATAGAGCGTGCCTTCGGCCACCCGCCCCCGCGCATCGACCTGGATGAACCGCGCGCGCAGGGTGCGGATGGCGTTCAGGTACGCTTCCACCTGCGCGATGTCGGAGGCGCTGGGCATCGGCACCGGCGCGGCGGGCGGCGCGGCGGGCGGCGCGGCGGGCGGCGCGGCGGGCGGCGTGGGCGCGCGCTGGGCCCGCGCCGGCAGGGGCGCGAGCAGTGGCAGCAGAAGCAGGGGGCGGCGGCGCATCATGCTGATATACTGGCTTGCGCCCTGCCATCGAACCCCCCATGCGAAGGATCGCCCATGCGTCGTCGCCGCCTGCTGGCCGCCCCTCTGCTCGCCGCCGCGTTTCCAGCCCGTGCCCAGCGCTTCGACCGGCCGCTGCGGCTGGTGGTGCCGTTCGCCCCGGGCGGCGGCACCGACATCGCCGCGCGGGCGTTGGCCGAACCCTTCGGCGCCCGCCTCGGCCAGCCGGTGGTGGTCGAGAACCGGCCGGGTGCCAACGGCCAGATCGGCGCTCAGGCGGTACTCTCCGCCCCGGCCGATGGATACACCATCTTCACCCCCACGTCCGCGCAGTTCAGCGCCGCCCCCGCCCTCGGCGTCGCGCTGCCCTATGACCCCGACCGCGACTTCACGCCGGTCGGGCTGATGGCGCTGGTGCCGCTGGTGCTGACCGCCTACCCCGGCAGCGGCTGGAAGAGCCTTGCCGACATGCTGCAAGCGGCGCGTGCCGCACCCGGGAAATACGCCTACGCCAGTGCCGGCGTCGGCGGCACCAACCACCTGGTGATGGAAATGATCGCCGCCGCGGCAGGCGGGCTCGATCTGGTACACGTGCCCTATCGTGGCGCCGGGCCGGCCCAGACCGATCTCTATGCGGGCCGGGTGCAGCTGCTGGTCGACAGCGTTGCCGCAGCGCTGCCCGCGATCCGCGACGGGCGTGCGCGGGCGCTTGCGGTCGCCTCGACCGAGCGGCTGTCCTGGCTGGCGGATGTGCCGACCCTGATCGCGCAGGGTGTCGCGCTGGAATATTACGGCTGGGTCTCGCTCGATGTGCGCAGCCCTACGCCACCGGCGCAGGTCGCGGCCCTGAACCAGGCACTGCTCACGTCGCTTCGCGATCCGCTGCTGCAATCGCGTTTCGAGACGCTGGGGTTCATCCCGCCCGACCTGTCGCCCGCCGCGACGCGCGCCTTCGTGCTGGCCGATCGTGCGAAACTCGCCGCGATCGTGCGTGCCCGCAACATCCGTCCCGAATAAGACGCATGCAGCCCCTGTCGGCCGCTGTCCTGCCCATCCTGATGCTGATGGGCTCGAACGTGCTGATGACCTTCGCCTGGTACTGGCACCTCAAGTTCCCGCACAAGGCGCTGTGGCTGGTGGTGCTGATCAGCTGGGGCATCGCCTTCTTTGAATACTGCCTGGCGGTGCCGGCGAACCGGATCGGCTATGGCACCTATTCCGGTCAGCAGCTGAAGGTGATCCAGGAAGTGATCACGCTTTCCGTGTTCGCTGGCTTCGCGGTGCTGTACCTGGGCGAGCGGCTGAGCTGGAACTATTTTGCCGCGATGGCCTGCCTGATCGGCGCGGTGGGGTTCATCTTCCTGCCCGCCGGCCCGCGCTGAGTGCCCGGATCGAAGGAGTTGACGATGCTGATCGGCGTGCCGCGGGAAGTGAAAGTGCATGAGTACCGGGTCGGGCTGGTGCCCGCCTCGGTGCGGGAGCTCTGCGGCGCCGGTCACCAGGTGCTGGTCGAGTCGGGCGCCGGCGCCGGCATCGGCTTTCCCGACGAGGCATACCGCGCGGCCGGGGCAAGCATCGTCGCCGACGCGGCCCGGGTGTTCGCCGAGGCCGAACTGGTGGTGAAGGTGAAGGAGCCGCAGCCGGCCGAGTGCGCGATGCTGCGGGCCGGCCAGGTGCTGTTCACCTATCTGCACCTGGCGCCCGACCCCGACCAGGCGCGCGCCCTGATGCGCGCGGGCTGCACGGCGATCGCCTATGAGACCGTGACCGATGCGCAAGGAGGGCTGCCGCTGCTGGCGCCGATGAGCGAGGTGGCCGGCCGCATGGCCGTGCAGGTCGGCGCGCGATACCTGGAGCGCGAGGCGGGGGGTGCCGGCATCCTGCTGTCCGGGGTGCCGGGCGTGCCGGGAGCTAACGTGGTGATCCTCGGCGGCGGCGTGGTCGGATCGAACGCGGCCCGAATCGCGCACGGCATGCGCGCCCGCGTCAGCGTGCTCGACCGCAGCCTGCGCGTGCTGGGGACACTCGACCAGGAATTCCGGGGCGGCATCAGCACCGTGTTCGCGACCAGTGACAGCATCGAGACTTGCATCGCCGATGCCGATCTGGTGGTGGGCGCGGTGCTGGTCGCGGGTGCCGCCGCGCCGCGGCTGGTGACGCGGGCGATGGTTCAGCGCATGCGGACCGGCAGCGTGATGGTCGATGTCGCGATCGACCAGGGCGGCTGCTTCGAGACCTCGCGCCCGACCACGCATGCCGATCCGACCTACATCGTCGACGGCGTCGTGCATTACTGTGTCACCAACATGCCCGGCGCGGTCGCGCGCACCAGCGCGGTGGCGCTGAACGACGCGACGCTGCCGTTCGTGCAGCTTCTTGCCGCCAGGGGCTGGCGCGCCGCCTGCGCCGGGAACGCGCACCTCGCGGCCGGCGTCAACGTGCATGCCGGCCGGATCACCCACCCGGCGGTGGCGCTGGCGCTGGGCGAGGAGCTGCTGGCGGTGCAGAACGTGCTCGCGACCTGAGGCAGCGGCAACGATTGAAACCCCGCGGCGCGGGTGGCGAAATCCATCGGCAATCGCCCGCGCCTATGTGCTCCGGCCAGCCAACACCGACAGGATGGAGCGCCCGCCATGTCTCAGCCCACACCGAAGTTCGCGCTTGCCTTCATGATCGTCGCCGCCGGCTGCCTTGTGGCCGGGGTCTCCATGGGAATCGCGATGGGAATCGCGCACGATTTCGCGCTGGCACCGGTGCATGCGCACCTGAACCTGCTTGGCTGGGCGTCGCTGGCGCTGATGGGGCTCACCTATCGTGCCTGGCCCGAGCTGGCATCCAATCGGCTTGCCGCCTCGGTCCAGTTCGCGCTGTCCGCGGGTTCGGCGATGGTCTTCCCGGTTGGTATCTATATCGCGATCAGCCATGGCCAGCCGCTGCCGGCGATCCTTGCCGCGATCGTCTGGTTCACCGGCGCGGTGCTGTTCCTGGGCAGGCTGGTGGCGCTCGCCCTGGCCGACAGCCGGCGCCATCTGCCGGCCGCCATGGCGGCGGCACCACGCGCCTGATATTCGCGGTCGAGTACGTTGACGGAGAATGTCAGACCCGGGGACTGATGGGTGAGCGGTTGGGCCGAGACGCGATCGGTGAGGGAGCGGATGCGTCCGGTTTCGGCGATGAGGTTGTTCCAGGCAGCGCAGCAGGCGTCGACGATGGTGCGCGTGCGGCGGAACTGGGGGCGGCCCGATAGGTAGCGCTCACGCAGGTACCGCCAGACCTTCTCGATCGTATTCGGTCCGGGCGGGAAGGGCTGCACGCGCTTATCGTTGGCAGAATGCCGCCCGCATTGTCGATCAGCATGGCCGCGTGCGCGCCGGGCGGCAGCTGCGAGGCGACCTCCTCGAGCAGCAGGTTCATTGCCGCGACCGGGACGTGGGTCAGCCCCGGCGCGGCGGCGGCGCCGCGCGCGGGGCATACCGCGCCGAAGACGCAGGCCGAGCGGTAGCGCCGGCCCTTGACCATCCGCGGTCGCGTGCCGCGCTGGAACCAGACCTCGATACGCCCGGCTCCGGGGTGGTCGGGAAGTCGAACGGCTCGCGCCGTCGGATGAACTCATATTGGCGGATCGCAATGCGCTGGCCCTTGAAGGGCGCGCGCAGAACATGGCCCGCGAAGAGGCGCACCATGTCCTCGCGCGTCTCCAGGATCGCCTCGACGGCTTCGAGTACGAGGGGCGGCCGTACCGATCACTCTCCGCCATCGCTCGACACAGCACTGGCACGCGCTGGCACGGCTGGTTGTTCTTCGGGCTGCGCCAGCCGGGAGGTCGGGAATGATCCGGCGTAATGTTGCAGCCGACGACGCCTTGCCC
>JADYYZ010000402.1 GCA_020853405.1 Acetobacteraceae bacterium | reverse complement strand
TTGCGCGGCTTGGGGTGGGCATGCCCGACACGGCGCGGCTCGGCCGGTCGTTTGCGCAGCTCGCCGCCGCGCTGAACTGGCCGAAGGCGCCGACCGCGGAGGAGGTGTTCAGCGCGGCGTACCTGCCCGGCTGAGCCTAGAGGCCCAGCACGTCGGCCATGCCGTAAAGGCCGGGCGGCTTGCCGGCGACCCAAAGCGCCGCCCGCACTGCGCCCTGCGCATAGACAGCGCGGTCGAAGGCACGGTGGCCGAGCGTGATGTGTTCGGAAGTGCCCAGGAAGCGCACCTCGTGCTCGCCCACCACCTGGCCGCCGCGGAGCGCGGCGAAGCCGATCGCGCCCGGCTCGCGCGGGCCGTGATGGCCGTCGCGACCCGACTGACGCACGCTTTCCAGCTCGACCCCCCTGCCCTTCGCCGCCGCCCGCCCCAGCGCGATCGCGGTGCCGGAAGGCGAATCGATCTTCTGGCGGTGGTGCGTCTCCAGGATCTCGATGTCGTAGGCGTCGGCCTCGAACACCTTCGCCATCCGCTCGACCAGCGCGAACAGCAGGTTCGCACCTGGCGCGAAGTTCGCGGCATAGATGATCGGCGCCTTGCGTGCGGCGCGCGCGATCGCATCCTCCTGCGGCGCGGTCAGGCCGGAACTGCCCAGCACCAGCGCCTTGCCGAGCTCGGCGGCGAGCTGGGCGTGCCCGACCGCCGCCGAGGCGACGGTGAAGTCGATCACCACGTCGCTGTGGCCGAACAGGGCGCGCGCATCGTGGGTGGCGATCACGCCTACCGGCGCGGTGCCCAGCAGCCGGCCGATATCCGCGCCTTCGTGCTCGCTCGCCTTGCGCACGCTGCCGGCGACCAGTTTCGCGCCGGGATGGCGGCGCACCTCGGCGGCCAGCAGCCGGCCCATGCGGCCGGCGCAGCCGGCGATGCCGATCCGCGTCGTCATGCTGCGCTACCGTGACAGGCCATCCCAGAACTCCTTCACCTTGGCGAAGAACCCCTCGCTCTCGGGGCTGGTGCCGTCGGTTTCGCCGGCTTCCTTCTCGAACTCGCGCAGCAGCTCCTGCTGGCGCCGCGTGAGGTTGCGCGGCGTCTCGACCGAGACCTGGATATAGAGGTCGCCGCGCGTGGCCGAGCGCAGCACGCTCATGCCCTTGGCCTTCAGGCGGAACTGGTCGCCGGTCTGGGTGCCGGCCGGAACCGTGACCTTGGCGCGGCCGCCATCGATGGTCGGCACCTCGATCGCGCCGCCCAGCGTCGCGGTGGTCATGCGCAGCGGCACGCGGCAGAGCAGGTTGGCGCCATCGCGCACGAACAGCGGGTGGCGGCGGATGCCGACATGCACGAACAGGTCGCCCGAGGGCGCGCCGCGCAGGCCGGCCTCGCCCTCGCCGGCGACGCGGATGCGGGTACCGTCCTCGACACCGGCGGGAATCTGCACGGCAAGCGTGCGGTCGCGCTGCACCCGGCCCGCCCCGGCGCAGACCTTGCAGGGATCGCGGATCGCCTTGCCGGTGCCGCCGCAGGTGGGGCAGGTGCGCTCGATCAGGAAGAACCCCTGCTGCGCACGTACCCTGCCAAGACCGTTGCAGGTGGGGCAGGTCGCGGCCGGCTTCGCCCCCTCGCTGCCCGATCCCTTGCAGGCCTCGCAGGCGACCGAGGAGGGTACGCGGATGTTCACCTTCTTGCCGGCGAACGCCTCCTCCAGCGTCATCTCGAGCTCGGTGCGGATGTCGGACCCGCGGCCGACCGGCCCGCGGTTGCGGCCGCCGCCCATGAACTCGCCGAACATCTCGTCGAAGATGTCGCCGAGCGGGCTGCCTTCGAACGGGTTGGCCCCGCGCGCGCCGGCGCCGGCGCCACCGCCCCCCTCGAACGCGGCGTGGCCGAAACTGTCATAGGCGGCCCGCTTCTGATCGTCCTTCAGGACGTCGTAGGCCTCGTTGACCTCCTTGAAGCGCGCCTCGGCAGTCTTGTCGCCCGGGTTGCGGTCCGGGTGGTACTGCATCGCGAGCTTGCGGTAGGCCTTCTTGAGGTCGTCGGCATCGGCATCGCGGCCGACGCCGAGAATCTCGTAGTAGTCACGCTTGGCCATGGTCGGGCTCTAGGACGGGCAGCGGCGGGGCGGCGCCGTCCCCTCTCCCGATCCCGCCGCCGTGACGGGAGATCCGGCGGGAGACGGCGCCAAAGCGCTCGCCCGAGCGCTCACGCGAGAGCGCTCAGGCCGACTTCTTTTTCTTGTCGTCGGGCACGTCCTCGAACTCGGCATCGACCGTCTTGCCGTCCGCCTTCGGCGGTTCGGCGCCGGCCTCGCCGCCGGGCGGGGGCTGCGGCTGGGCTGCCTGCTGCTTGTACAGCGCCTCGCCCATCTTCATCGCCGCCGCCGACAGTTCCTCGGTGCGCGCCTTGATCGCGGCCAGGTCCTCGCCGCCGGTCACCTCGCGCAGGGCAGCGATCGCGCGCTCGACCGCTTCCTTCTCGGCCGGCACCTTCTCGCCGTTCTCCTTGGCGGTCTTCTCGGCCGAGTGGATCAGTGCGTCGGCGCCGTTGCGTGCCTCGACCAGTTCCTTGCGTGCCTTGTCGGCGGTGGCGTTGGCCTCCGCCTCGCGCACCATCTTCTGGATGTCGGCCTCGCTCAGCCCCGACTTCGCCTGGATGCGGATGTTCTGCTCCTTCGCCGTCGCCTTGTCCTTGGCCGAGACGCTGAGGATGCCGTTGGCGTCGATGTCGAAGGCGACCTCGACCTGCGGCACGCCGCGCGGCGCCGGCGGAATGCCTTCCAGGTTGAACTCGCCCAGCAGCTTGTTGTCGGCCGCCATCTCGCGTTCGCCCTGGAACACCTTGATCGTCACCGCGGTCTGGTTGTCCTCGGCGGTCGAGAAGGTCTGGCTCTTCTTGGTCGGGATCGTGGTGTTGCGCTCGATCAGGCGGGTGAACACGCCACCCAGCGTCTCGATGCCAAGCGAAAGCGGCGTCACGTCGAGCAGCAGCACGTCCTTCTTGTCGCCGGACAGCACCGCGCCCTGCACCGCCGCCCCGATCGCCACCACCTCGTCGGGGTTGACGTTCCTTGCCGGGTCCTTGCCGAAGAAGCTCTTCACGGTGTCGATGATCTTCGGCATGCGGGTCATGCCGCCGACCAGCACCACCTCGTCGATCTCGCCGGCGGAGATGCCGGCATCGCGCAGTGCCGCCTTGCAGGGCTCCAGCGTCTTCTGCACCAAGTCATCGACCAGGCTTTCCAGCTTGGCCCGGGTCAGTTTCATCACCAGGTGCTTCGGCCCCGACGCATCGGCGGTGATGAAGGGCAGGTTGACCTCGGTCTCCTTGCTGGAGCTGAGTTCGATCTTGGCCTTCTCGGCGGCCTCCTTCAGCCGCTGCAGCGCCAGCCGGTCGCGGCGCAGGTCGATGCCCTGCTCCTTGCGGAACTCCTCGGCCAGGTAGTCGATGACCCGCTTGTCGAAATCCTCGCCGCCCAGGAAGGTGTCGCCGTTGGTCGCCTTCACCTCGACGATGCCATCGCCGATCTCGAGGACGGAGATGTCGAAGGTGCCGCCGCC